>NZ_JACVTV010000015.1:0-61765 GCF_016624625.1 Stenotrophomonas sp. S41
TACGGCGTCCCCGCAAACCCACAGTGCCCCGCCATCCCACGGAATGCCGCTTCGGCTCTTGATCTTCAGGTTGCCGGCCAGCGGCCGGCACTACCAGCAGGTGCAGGGCTGCAAGCCCTGCCGAACCCCCCACTACGGTAGGGTGGAGCGGATGCCGCGCTGCAGCTTGGCTAACCCGCGCATTTGATTACACTTGAAACTTGTTTGCCCACGACTCCGGACACCCACCCATGAAGCTTGGTTCTTTGAAGGAAGGCGGCCGCGACGGCACCCTGATCGTCGTCTCGCGTGACCTGCGCCTCGGCGTCCGCGCCACCGGCATTGCCGCCACCTTGCAGCAGGCCCTGGAAGACTGGAGCCACATCGCCCCGCGCCTGAACGCCCTGTACGAATCGCTGAATGCCGGCGACGCCGACGGCGTGTTCGACCTTGACCCGCAGGCCCTGGCCGCGCCGATGCCGCGCGCCTATGAATTCGTCGATGGCAGCGCCTACCTCCCGCACGTCGAGCGCGTGCGCCGCGCCCGTGGCGCCGAGGTGCCGGAAAGCTTCTACACCGACCCGCTGATGTACCAGGCCACCAGCGCCGGCTTCCATGGCCCGCGCGACGCGGTCAAGGTGGTCAGCGAGGAGTACGGCATCGACCTGGAAGCCGAGATCGTGGTCATCACCGACGACGTGCCGATGGCGGCCACCGCCGAACAGGCCGCTGGCCACATCCAGCTGGTCGGCCTGGTCAACGATGTCTCGCTGCGCAACCTGATCCCGGGCGAGCTGGCCAAGGGCTTCGGGTTCCTGCAGTCCAAGCCGCGCTCGGCGCTGTCGCCGGTGTTCGTCACCCCCGATGAGCTGGGCACCGCCTGGCAGGACAGCAAGGTGCACCTGCCGCTGCTGACCCACATCAACGGGAAGTGGTTCGGTGCGCCGGAAGCCGGCGTGGACATGCAGTTCAACTTCGCCCAGTTGGTCGCGCATGCAGCCAAGACCCGTCCGCTGGGTGCCGGCACCATCGTCGGCTCCGGCACCATCGCCAACGAGGACACCAGCAAGGGCGCCTCCTGCTTCGCCGAACAGCGCGTGGTGGAAACCCTGCGCGACGGCAAGCCGAGCACGCCGTTCATGTCCTTCGGCGACGTGGTGCGCATCGAGATGCTCGACGCCGAGGGTCACAGCATCTTCGGTGCGATCGAACAGCGCATCGAGCAGGCGGCCAAGCCCTGAGCACGGAGGCGGCGATGGACATCCTGGTTGACGACGGCCCGGTCGACGCCGGCCTCGTGCTGTACACCTACTGGCGATCCAGCGCCGCCTACCGCGTGCGCATCGGCCTTGAGCTGAAGGGCCTGGCCTGGGAGGGCCGGCCGGTGCACCTGGTGCGCGACGGTGGCGAGCAGCATGCCGACGCCTATGCCGCGCTCAACCCGCAGCAGCTGGTGCCCACCCTGCTGCATGACGGGCATGCGTTCACCCAGTCGCTGGCGATCCTCGAGTATCTCGATGAGCGCTACCCGCAGGTGCCGCTGCTGCCGGCCGATGCGGTCGGCCGCGCGCGGGTGCGGTCACTGGCCCAGCTGGTGGCCTGCGACATCCATCCGATCAACAACCTGCGGGTGATGCAGTACCTCGAACGCCGCCTGGAAGCACCGGCCGACGCGCGCACGCAGTGGACCCTGCACTGGATGGCCGACGGCTTCGCGGCGATGGAAGCGATGCTTGCGGGCAGCGCGGATACCGGCGTGTTCTGCCACGGCGACCGCCCTGGCCTGGCCGACATCTGCCTGCTGCCGCAGTTGTACAACGCGCACCGTTTCGGCCTGGACCTGACGCCATACCCGACCCTGCGCCGCATCGAAGCAGCCTGCCAGGCGTTGGACGCCTTCGACCGCGCCCGCCCGGAAAACCAGCCCGACGCCGCCTGACACGCCGCTTCGCTCGCCGGGCATGGCCCGGCGCTACCGGTCATCGTCCGGTGGTAGCGCCGGACGATGACCGGCGGATTCCACGTCGTCCGCCTGCAAACGGCGCAGGTCATCGCGGAACAGCCGGTAGGCGTCCTCGCGTCGCGCGTCATCGCTCTGTCGCAGCACCCACGCCGGGTGCACGGTGGCGTAGCCACGGGTACCGTCTTCCAGCGTGTGCCAGCGTCCGCGGTCGCGTGACAGCTGAAAGCCCGCGCCGAACACCGAGGCGGCAGCGGTCGCGCCCAGGCAGACGATCACCTGCGGCCGCACCCTTGCGATCTCGCCCAGCAGCCACGGCTGGCAGGCCCGCACATGGCGGCTCTCGGGGCGCTTGTGCAGGCGCACCTTGCCGCGCCGCTCGTGGTGGAAGTGCTTCACCGCATTGGTCAGGTACAGCGTGGCGCGGTCGATGCCGAGTTCGGCCAGGGCGCGGTCCAGCAACTGGCCTGCTGGACCCGCGAAGGGGCGGCCACAGAGATCCTCGGTATCGCCGGGCTGCTCGCCGATCACCATCACCCGTGCATCGGCCGGGCCCTGGCCGAACACCACCTGGGTGGCCGGCTCCCACAGCGGGCACTGCCGGCAGCCGGCGGCCTGGGCACGCAGCGCATCGAGGCTGTCCGCGCTTGATCCCGGTGATGGCAGCACCGCCGGTCGCTGCGGAATCTTCCGCTGCGGAGCCTGCGCGGGGCGGTCGTGCATTTCCTGCACGCGGTCGGCAGCGTCGCGCACCAGCCCCGGCAGCAGCTGCGCTTCGGGCAGGTGGCGCCAGTACCGCGCCGGCATCTCCTGCAGCATCATCCGGGTATTCAAGCGGGCCGGGTTGAAGATGCTGGCGTAGTAGGTCTGCCACAGCGATTCGCGCGCATCCTCGGCCGGTGCATCTTCGCGACGGGCACCGGGCCCGAAGGCCAGGGCCTGGCCATCCCAGTACACGCTGCGGCCAGGGGTGAGGATGGCCCAGCGCATGCCGGCGAAGCGGCGCGCGAAGAACGGCGCGACGCGCTCGACGATGTGGTGGTCCGGCTCGAACCACGCAATGAAGGCATCGGTCTGCCCGGGTACTTCGCGGAAGCGCACGAAGGCCTTCATCTTGTGGGTATCGCGGCGCACCGCCTGGGCCAGCGCCATTGCCCGCAGCACGTCGGCATCGGCCGGGTTGGAGAGCACGCGGCGCTCGCCGTGGGCGATGCGCCACAGCAGCCGGTATAGCAGGGCCAGGCGCTGCGGCTCGCGATGGCACAGGCAGGTCGCCGCCAGCTCCATGAAATCGCGCGGCACGCTGGGCGCGCTGGCGTCGGCGGGCAGGGGAGCCCCCTGCACCGATGGCGCGTCCAGCAGCGAGGCCTCGCCGCCTTCCAGCCAGTCCAGCTGCGCCGGTGCCACGCCGCGCAGCAGCGCCTCGCGCGCGGCATCGCGCCAGGCGTCCAGCGACCACGGCGGGTCCACCCGCAGCGACCAGCGCTGTGCGTCAGGCGGCGGGCGGTGCATCAAACAGCGAGCCCTGTCGTGGCGGCGGCGCCAGCTGTGCGCGCAACGCCGCCGGATCATCCAGCGCCTTGCGCGGGTGGTGGTCGGCCAGCAGCACGAACGGCAGCAGCTTGCTCATCGGGGCCTTCAACCGGGCCACGTCGGCCACCCGCAGGCGACCGTGCCGGCGCGCCATCAGCACCCGCTTCACATTGCGCACGCCGAGCCCGGGCACGCGCAGCAGCAGCTCCTTCGGCGCGCGATTCAGATCCACCGGGAAACGCTCGGGGTGGCGGATCGCCCAGGCCATCTTCGGGTCGATGTCCAGGTCCAGCATGCCGTCCTGGGTGGTATCGGTGATTTCCTCCACGCCGTAACCGTAGAAGCGCAGCAGCCAGTCGGCCTGGTACAGGCGATGCTCGCGCTGCAGCGGGGGCGGCTGCAGTGGCAGCTGGCGGCTGGCATCGGGAATGGGGCTGAAGGCCGAGTAATACACCCGGCGCATGCGGTAGTTGCCGTACAGCGCGTCGGCACTGGCCAGGATCTGCTGGTCGTTGGCCCCGTCGGCGCCGACGATCATCTGCGTGCTCTGCCCGGCCGGGGCGAAGCGCGGCGGGCGAGGGCGCGCGCTGCGGGTGGCCGTTGGCGCGACCACGGCCGGCGCCTTGCGCGCCTCCTTGGCCTCGTCGATGCGCCAGCGCAGCTCGCCCATGGCGCCGCGGATCGAGTGCACGGTCTTTTCCGGTGCCAGCGCGTTCAGCCCGGCCTCGGTCGGCAGCTCCACGTTGATTGACAGGCGGTCGGCGTAGCGCCCGGCGCTGGCCAACAGCTCGGGCGAGGCCTCGGGAATGGTCTTGAGGTGGATGTAGCCGGCGTAACGGTGCTCCTCGCGCAGCTGCCGCGCCACTTCCACCATCTGTTCCATGGTGTAGTCGGCATTGCGGATGATGCCGCTGGAAAGGAACAGGCCCTCGATGTAGTTGCGCTTGTAGAAGTCCAGGGTCAGTGCCACCACCTCGTCCACGCTGAAGCGCGCCCGCGGCACGTTGCTGGACACGCGGTTCACGCAGTAGGCGCAGTCGTAGACGCAGAAATTGGTCAGCAGGATCTTCAGCAGGGACACGCAGCGGCCGTCCGGCGTGTAGCTGTGGCAGATGCCCATGCCTTCGGTGCTGCCGATGCCGCCGCTGGCGCGCGAGTCGCGCTTGCCCGCGCCGCTGGAGGCGCAGGAGGCGTCGTACTTGGCGGCGTCGGCGAGGATGGCCAGCTTGCGGATGGTTTCCATTGAGGAAACCTACGGACAGGCGGTCTCATTGGATGAGACCGCCCCTTAATCCTTCAGGATTCCGCCCGGGGGGGGCCCCCCCCCCCCCCCCGGGCGGCGGCCCCCGCTCGGGGGGCCCCCCCGCCGCCCCGGGCCCCCCCCCCCCGCGGGGGGGGGGCCCCCGCCCCCCCCCCCCCCCCCCCCCGCGTCCGTGCGGCTCAGAAGCCGTGGGTGATGCTGGTCTGGGTGGGCGAGGAGAAATCTGCGTACGGGTCATGCTCGCCGCTGCCACCCTCGGACAGGCGGAACTTCAGGGCCAGGCCGTCGCGTGAGTCGGCTGCGCGCAGCGCTTCCTCCTGCTCGATCACCCCGTTCTTGGCCAGGCGGAACAGGCACTGGTCGAAGCTCTCCATGCCTTCCTCCAGCGAGGATTCCATCGCCGCCTTGATCTCGTGCACCTGGCCGCGGCGCAGCAGGTCGCGGATCATCGGGGTGTTGATCAGCACCTCGGTGGCCGGCAGGCGACGGCCCTCCTTGTTCTTCACCAGGCGCTGGCTGACCACCGCGCGCAGGTTCAGCGCCAGGTTCATCAGCACGTTCTTGTGCGCGCTTTCCGGGAAGAAGTTGAGGATGCGCTCGATGGTCTGGTCGGCGTTGTTGGAGTGCAGGGTGGCCAGGCACAGGTGGCCGGTCTCGGCGAAGGCGATGGCCGCCTCCATCGTCTCGGCATCCAGGATCTCGCCGATCAGGATCACGTCCGGCGCTTCACGCATCGCGTTCTTCAACGCGTTGTGGAAGGCATGGGTGTCCAGGCCGACCTCACGCTGGTTGACGATCGACATCTTGTGCTTGTGCAGGTACTCGATCGGGTCCTCGATGGTGAGGATGTGCCCGGTGGTCGTACTGTTGCGGTGGTCGATCATCGACGCCAGCGAAGTGGACTTGCCCGAGCCGGTGGACCCCACCACCAGCACCAGCCCACGCGGGGTCATGATGACGTCCTTCAACACCTGCGGCAGGTTGAGCTCTTCGATGCTCGGAATCCGGCTGCGGATGGCGCGGATGACCATGCCGACCTCGCCCCGCTGCTTGAACACATTGACACGGAAGCGCCCGGCATCGGCCAGGGCGATGGCCATGTTGAGTTCCAGCTCGCGCTCGAACTGGGGCACCTGGCCCTCGTCCATCAGCGAATAGGCGATTTTCTTGACCATGCCCGGCGGCAGCCCGGTGTTGCCGAGCGGGTACAGCTTGCCCTCGATCTTGATGTAGACCGGCGCACCGGTGGTCAAGAACATGTCCGAAGCGTTCTTTTCGGTCATCAGCTTCAGGAAGTAGCCGATATCCATTGCGAGTTTTCCCCAACGAAACTGCCGGCGCCCGTTGCAAGCACGGTGTCGGCTTGACGACAATGGCCGTGAACCGACAACCGGTACGGCCTCCCCAATGAAACGACTTAGCTTCGCACGAATGCGCCACAGCCTGTATGTGATGGCGTTTGCATTCGCACTCTCTGCTCCCGTCTGGGCGCAGGATGGCGCACAGGAACTGGCCCAGGCCCGGCAGGCGGTGGACAAGGCCACCCAGGCCGACGCCGACCAGTACGCCCCGGACCTGATCAGCCTGGCCCGCCAGGGCCTGGAGCAGGCCCAGCGCGCCGCCGGCGACCGCCGCGAGCGCAAGAACGCCCCGGCACTGGCCCTGCGCGCCGCTGCCGATGCCGACCTGGCCCGTGCCCGCAGCGAGGAAGCCACCGCCACGGCCCAGCTGCAGCTGCGCCGCAACGAGGTCAACCAGCTGCAGCGCCAGCTGTCGACCGGGGAGGACCGCCGATGAAGTCGATCTCCGCCCTGGCCCTGGCCACCGCGCTGGCCTTGCCGGCCCTGGCTGTCGCCGCCGACAACCCGATGGTTGGCCAGCTGAGCCAGCGCCTGATGAACATCCAGGCCAATCCCGACACCGCTGAGCTGGCCGCCTTCGAGCGCATGCAGGCCCAGCAGGCCATCGCCACCCTGGACAAGGCCAAGCGCCGCGACCAGGAACTGGCCACCTACCTGGCCGAGCGCCGGGTCGAGATTGCCGAAACCAGTGTGCGCGCCGCCCTGGCCGCCCGCGAGGTCGACCGCCTGGACCGCACCCGCAGCGACCTGCTGATCGAAGCCAGCCGCCGCGATGCGGCCCGCGCCCGCCAGGAAGCCGAGCAGCTGCGCATGCAGGCCCAGATGCAGGCCGAGGAGGCCGAGCGCCTGCGCCAGGCCGCCGAAGCCGAGACCCTGGCCCGCCAGGATGCCGAGAACGCCCTGACCAGCGTGGCCGGCAAGCAGCAGCAGCGCCTCAGCTCGGCCCAGCAGAACGCCGCCAAGCTGGCCCGCGAGGAAGCCGAGCTGGTGTCCGGGCAGAAGCTGCCGGGGTCGAAGTTCGACGCCCGCGGCGAGGTCTTCACCCTCGGTGGCGATGCCTTCGGTGCCGGTGCGGCCAGCCTGTCCGGCGGTGCGAAGAACCAGGCCAAGGCCCTGGCCGAGTACCTGAACATCGGCAAGAAGGGCCGGGTCCGCATCGAGGCCTATGACAGCGCCAATGGCGTCGGCCAGAAGCGTGCCGAAGCCCTGCGTGATGCGCTGGTCTCAGCCGGTGTCGCCAACAGCCGGATCCAGGTCAGCGGCAAGAAGGCAGCGTCCACCAAGGCCCGCTCGGCCGAGGTCATCGTCGCCCCGTAATTGCTTGAATTCGTTTGTTTTTCGTTGCATTGAGCATTCAGCCTGAACCCCGCCCCGGCGGGGTTCGGTCTTTTTGTCGCGGGGGTCTTGTACCCGGCCCGGAGCAGGCGTAGGGTCAATCGTCCGGGACGCAATGCCGCGGACCGGACGATGGGAGGGCCGGGCCGATGAAAGCAGGGCGCGAACCGCAGCAGACCGACGTGCGCAGGCCAGTGTCGCAGGTCGTTGTGGGCACCCATGTGGCAATCGACCGGCGCTCCTCCATGAACAACGCCCCGTGCCTTGCGGCCGGGGCGTTCGTGTATCTGTCGAAGGAGGTCCATCATGTTTGAAGATCAGCCCCAGAGCGAGATCGACGCCCGTCGCGCGCGTGATCCGGAGTTCCGGGCACTCCATGACCAGCACCGCAAGTTGAACAAGAAGTGCATGGACGCGGAGTTGGGTGTACTCCCGATCGATGATGTCACCCTGGGTCGCATGAAGCGCGAGAAGCTGCTGGCCAAGCAACGCCTTCTGCGTATGTACGAAACACCGCTCGCAACGACGTCCCCCACGCACTGACGCTCTGGTCGCGCCGGGAACGGCGTGACCCGGCCAACGATGGCCCCGCGGTTGCCGGCAACGGCGGCCGCGCCAAGGCACCACAGGCGGTGGTGCCTTGGCTCGCAGGCAACGGCCTGCACCCGTACATTCCTTCAGTCCACCGATGCGGGCGGTACTGGTCTCCTCGTCGATCCGGGGCCGTCCGCATCCCCTTGGGCCGCCAGCCGGGCGCTCATTGCCCTGGCAGGTGCCGACCGAGCCCTGTTGGGGCCGACCGCACCCTGGTGGGTGGCCCCCCGGGGGGGGGCCCCCCCCCCCGGCCGGGGGGGTGGGGGGGGGGGGGGGGGGGGGGGCCCCCCCCCCCCGGGGGGGGGCCCCCGGTTGGGGGGCCACGCCAGCGGCTCCTGACTTTCGCAGCCATCCGGCGGATAATCGTCTGTCCGGCCCAGCGTGGCGCGAAGCGAAGTTTCCGAATGCCCATCCATTCCTCCGTCCTCGAACTCATCGGCCAGACCCCCATCGTCAAGGCCCAGCGCCTGGATACCGGTGTCTGCGAGCTCTACCTGAAGCTCGAGAACGCCAACCCGGGCGGATCGATCAAGGACCGCATCGGTCTGTCGATGATCGAAGCAGCGGAACAGCGCGGCGACCTCAAGCCCGGCGCGACCCTGGTCGAAGGCACTGCCGGCAATACCGGCCTGGGCCTGGCACTGGTGGCGCAGCAGAAGGGCTACAAGCTGATCCTGGTCGTGCCCGACAAGATGAGCCGCGAAAAGATCTTCAACCTGAAGGCGATGGGCGCCGAAGTGCGCCTGACCCGTTCGGACGTGGCCAAGGGCCACCCGGAGTACTACCAGGACCTGGCCAAGACCATCGCCGACCAGACCCCGGGCGCGTACTTCATCAACCAGTTCGGCAACCCGGACAACCCGGCCGCGCACGAATTCGGCACCGGCCCGGAAATCCTCGAGCAGATGGGCGGTGACCTCGACGCCATCGTGTTCGGCTGCGGCAGCTCCGGCACCATGACCGGCCTGTCGCGCGCCTTCGCCACGCTGTCGCCGAAGACCGAGCTGGTGCTGGCCGATCCGGTCGGCTCGATCCTCGCCGAGTACATCAACGACGGCAACCTGAACGACAAGTCGGGCAGCTGGCTGGTGGAAGGCATCGGCGAGGACTTCCTGCCGTCGATCTCCGACTTCAGCCGCGTCAAGAAGGCGTATGCCATCACCGATGCCGAGAGCTTCCACACCGCCCGCGAGCTGCTGGGCAAGGAAGGCATCCTCGGTGGTTCGTCCACCGGCACCCTGCTGGCAGCGGCCCTGAAGTACTGCAAGGAACAGACCACGCCGAAGAAGGTGCTGGTGCTGGTGTGTGACACCGGCAACAAGTACCTGTCGAAGATGTACAACGACTACTGGATGCTGGACAACGGCTTCCTGGAGCGCCCGCAGCACGGCGACCTGCGCGACCTGATCCTGCGCCCGTACGGCCAGCGCGACACCGTGGTGATCGGCCCGAACGACCTGCTGACCACCGCCTACCAGCGCATGAAGCTGTACGACGTGTCGCAGCTGCCGGTGATGGACGGCGACCAGCTGGTCGGCATCGTCGATGAAAGCGACGTGCTGCTGCATGTCTACGGTGACGAGGCCCGCTTCCGCGATCCGGTGGCCACGGCCATGGTCAGCAAGCTGGACCGCCTGGACGTGAAGTCGCCGATCGAGGCCCTGCTGCCGGTGTTCGACCGCGGCCAGGTGGCCATCGTGATGGATGGCGGCACCTTCCTCGGCCTGATCACCCGTATCGACCTGTTGAACTACCTGCGCCGTCGCGTGCAGTAAGCAGTAGATCGCTACCGATTCCCGCTGAATCCCGGTTTATTCGCGTCAAAGCCTGTTAAGGCGGCGCTGATAGACTCCCGGTCCTTTGACGGCGCCGTACGTCGGCGCCATTCAGGAAACGACATGTCCAACCCTTCTTCGCCCGACCGCGCGCTGGCCCTGGCCACGCTGGCCATCCATGGCGGCCAGTCGCCCGACCCGAGCACCGGCGCGGTGATGCCGCCGATCTACGCCACCTCGACCTATGCGCAGTCCAGCCCGGGCGAGCATCAGGGCTTCGAATACTCGCGCACGCACAACCCGACCCGCTTCGCCTATGAGCGCTGCGTGGCCTCGCTGGAAGGCGGCACCCGTGGCTTCGCCTTCGCCTCGGGCATGGCGGCAACCTCCACCGTGATCGAGCTGCTGGACGCCGGCAGCCACGTGGTGGCGATGGACGACATCTACGGCGGCAGCTTCCGCCTGTTCGAGCGTGTGCGTCGCCGCACCGCCGGCCTGGATTTCAGCTTCGTCGACCTGACCGACCTGTCGGCCTTCGAGGCGGCGATCACGCCCAACACGAAGATGGTCTGGATCGAGACCCCGACCAACCCGATGCTGAAGATCGTGGACATCGCCGCGGTGGCCGCCATCGCCAAGCGCCATGGCCTGATCGTGGTGGTCGACAACACCTTCGCCTCGCCGATGCTGCAGCGTCCGCTGGAACTGGGCGCGGACCTGGTCCTGCATTCGGCCACCAAGTACCTCAACGGCCATTCGGACATGGTCGGCGGCATGGTGGTGGTGGGCGACAACGCCGACCTGGCCGAGCAGATGGCCTTCCTGCAGAACTCGGTGGGGGGCGTGCAGGGCCCGTTCGACAGCTTCCTGGCCCTGCGTGGCCTGAAGACCCTGCCGCTGCGCATGAAGGCGCACTGCGCCAACGCGCTGGCCCTGGCCCAGTGGCTGGACAAGCACCCGGCGGTGGAGAAGGTGATCTACCCGGGCCTGCCTTCGCACCCGCAGCATGAACTGGCCGGCAAGCAGATGGCCGGCTACGGCGGCATCGTCTCGATCGTGCTCAAGGGCGGTTTCGAGGCGGCCAAGCGCTTCTGCGAGAAGACCGAACTGTTCACCCTGGCCGAGTCGCTGGGCGGCGTGGAAAGCCTGGTCAACCACCCGGCAGTGATGACCCACGCCTCGATCCCGGTGGCACGCCGCGAACAGCTGGGCATCAGCGATGCGCTGGTGCGCCTGAGCGTGGGCGTGGAAGACCTGGGGGATCTGCAGGTGGATCTGGAAGGCGCGCTTTCCACCCATGGTTGATCGCAATGTCCCGCGCCCCGCGGGCGGGGGGGCATCGACGGCCGCCTTGGCACTGCTGGGCCTGTCGGCCTGGATCCGCCGCCAGGGCTGGCTCCGCGCGCTGCATCGTCACCTGCCGCAACGCTGGCGCGATGGGGCCTCAAGCCTGCTGGGCGCTGGGGCCAGCGCGCATGCGCGGTTTCCGCGCAGCCCACGCTGGGACGTGACCCCGGACGTGCGCGCACCGCTGGCCGAGCACGTGGATCCAGCGCTTGCAGGCCGTGGTGTGAACATTCTCGGCTACATCCGCGGCCAGTTTGGCGTGGCCGAGAGCGCACGCCTGTATGCGCGCGCCCTGATTGACTGCGGCGTCGATGTTGCCCTGTACGACATCGACCTCGGCCTTGCGCACGGCTGGGACGACCGCAGCCTGGAGCCATGGATCGGCGAGGAGACCCCGCACCCGGTCAGCATCATCTTCGTCAACCCGGATTACCTGCAGCCTGCACTGGCGCATATCGGTGCCGAGCGCCTGCGTGGCCGCTACCTCATTGCCTGCTGGTTCTGGGAGCTGGAGACCGTGCCTGCTGAATGGGTGCAGGCCATGGAACAGGTGGACGAGATCATGGTGGCGAGCCACTTCGTGGAGCAGGCGTTCCTGCGCGCCACCCGCAAGCCGGTGACGCGGGTGCCGATGCCGCTCGGGCCGCAACCGGACAGCGGCCTGGAGCGCGCCGATTTCGGTCTGGAAGCTGGATGCTTCACCTTCCTGGCAACCTTCGATTTCAATTCCTGGGTCGCCCGCAAGAATCCTTTCGCGGTGCTGGCGGCATTCAAGGAAGCCTTCGCTGATGGTCGCCAGGATGTGCGCCTGCTGATCAAATCCAGCAATGGTTTCCGCCATCCGCAACCGTTTGGCGAACTGCTGCGGGAGGCTGGCTCCGACCCGCGGATCATCATCCGTGACGATGTCATCGACCGTGCCCACGTCAATGCACTGCAGCGCTGTTGCGACGCCTACGTCTCGCTGCATCGCGCCGAAGGCTTCGGGCTCGGCCTGGCAGAGTGCATGGCCATGGGCAAACCGGTGATCGCCACCGGCTGGTCGGGCAACCTGGATTTCATGGATGAGGACTGCGCCGCGCTGGTGCGGTATGCGCTTGTGCCGGTGAAGGCGGGGGAGTACCCGCATCCGCAGGGGCAGCGCTGGGCGGCACCTGACACGGGACACGCGGCGCAGTGGATGCGGCAGCTGGCCGATGACCCCGCTGGCGCCCGTGAACTGGGTGAACGAGGTCGTCAGCGCGTCCTGGCGGCGCTGTCACCCAATGCGGTCGCTCGCCAGTTGATGGAGCGGATCAGCCGGATCGAGGCCGCCATGGCATCCTCCCGCGAGCCGCGGTCCCTGCCCGGAACCCGCCCATGATCCAGCCGGCCGTGGTCGTCACCTTGTGTATCTCCGTGTCCCCGCATGCTGCGCAGTCGTGCCGGCATCCATTGTTGTCCACAACTGCGGCTGCGTGGCCGCCAGCGGGGCGCTGCATGCCCCCTGAAACACCTCGACGAGTATGAACGACATGTCTTTGAATCAATGGTCCTGCAGGAAAGGGGTACGCGCATGCTGGGTATGCTGAAGGCGCTCTGGAGCTATCGCTACTTCATCTTCTCCTCGATCAAGAACGAACTGCGGCTGCGCTTCATCCGCAGCCGCCTGGGTGCGCTGTGGATGATCATCCACCCGCTGATGCAGGTGCTGATCTTTGCCACCATCCTGTCCGAAGTGCTGGCGGCCAAGCTGCCGGGCATCGATGACAAGTACGGTTATGCCCTGTATCTGATGGCCGGTACGCTGTGCTGGAACCTGTTCTCTGAAACGATCGGCAAGTCGGTGAACCTGTTCGTGGACAGCGGCAACCTGATGAAGAAGATGTCGTTCCCGCGCATCTGCCTGCCCTTCATCGCCGGCGGCACCATGCTCGTCAACAATCTGCTGCTGCTGTTGGCCATCTTCGCGGTGTTTGCGGTGATGGGCCACATGCCGACCGCCGAGGTCGTCTGGCTGCCCGCGTTGATGCTGCTCACGCTGGCGTTCTCCATGTCGATGGGCCTGTTGCTGGGCGTGCTCAACGTCTTCATGCGCGACATCGGGCAGGTGGTACCGGTGGTGCTGCAGGCGTTGTTCTGGCTGACGCCGATCGTCTACCACATCACCATTCTTCCCGAGCGCGTACAGGCCATCTTCAGGCTGAATCCGCTGCTGCCGCTGGTGACCAGCTACCAGAACGTACTCCTGTTCGACAAACCGCCCGTCTGGGGTGACCTGCTGTGGCTGTGCGTGGCGACCCTGGTCCTGGCCGCCGCCGCGTTGGTGATGTTCCGTCGGGCAAGCCCGGAAATGGTGGATGCGCTATGAGTGGTGAACTGAGGGTCGACAATGTCGGCAAGGCGTATCGCGTCTGGAAGAGCGAATGGCTGCGCGCTGCGCGCTGGTTTGGCGTGCCGACCAAGCCGCGCGAGGAAAACTGGGTCCTGCGCAACGTGTCCTTCACCATTGCGCCGGGCGAAGCGGTGGGTGTGATCGGCCAGAACGGTGCGGGCAAGAGCACGCTGCTCAAGCTCATCACCGGCACCGCCCAGCCCACCGAGGGGCGGGTCACCCGTACCGGCCGCGTCGCGGCGATCCTTGAACTGGGCATGGGCTTCAACCCCGACCTGACCGGTCGCCAGAATGCTTTCCATTCGGCGGGCCTGATGGGCTATCCGCAGGACCAGATCGAAGCGGCCATGCCGGAGATCGAGGCGTTCGCCGAAGTGGGCGACTACTTCGACCAACCCGTACGCACGTACTCCAGCGGCATGCAGGTTCGTGTCGCGTTCGCGGTGGCCACCGCGTTCACTCCGGACCTGCTGATCGTCGACGAAGCCTTGTCGGTGGGCGACAGCTACTTCCAGCACAAGAGTTTCGACCGCATGCGGCGGTTCCGCGACCAGGGCACCTCCATCATGCTGGTGTCGCACAGCCTGGGCGACGTCAAGGCGCTGTGCGATCGTGCCATCCTGCTCGACAAGGGGCAGGTGCTGAAGGACGGTTCGCCTGATGAGGTCATCGACTTCTACAACGCGCTGATCGCCAAGAAGGAAAACGAGTCGCTGTCGGTGGAGCAGCGCCGGCAGGCGTCCGGCTGGGTGACGACGCGCAGCGGCTCCGGCCAGGCGCGCGTGGCGTCGTTGCGCCTGCTTGATGCCCATACCGGACAGGAAGTGAAGCTGGCCACCGTTGGCCAGAAGCTGCGTCTGGAGCTGGAGGCGGTGGTCAGCGCCGAGCTGCCCAGTCTCGTGCTGGGCTTCATGATGCGCGACAAGCAGGGGCACGTGATCTGGGGCAGCAACACCTGGCACACCCGCCAGGTGCAGCAGGACGTCCGCCCCGGCGAGCGCGTGGTGTTCCATCTCGATTTCACCTGCACGCTCGGCCCGGGTTCGTACTCCGTGTCGCCGGCACTGGTGAGCACCGAGACGCACATGGTCGACAACTTCGAGTGGGTGGACAACCTGCTGGTGTTCGACGTGATGAACGCCGACCAGACCACCTTCATCGGCTCCAACTGGCTCGACGCGGCCTTCCGTGTCGAGCGTGACGCCGCGCCCGTTCCTGGCACCCAGGCGGACTGAACCACGACCATGTCCAGATTGATTTCCTACGCGCAGAATTTCGAAGACGTGATGCTTTGGCGCGCGCTGTCGCACGTCCGCAACGGCTGCTATGTCGACGTGGGTGCACAGAGCCCCGATACCGATTCGGTGAGCCGCCTGTTCTATGAGCAGGGCTGGCGTGGCGTGCACGTGGAGCCAACCCCGCAGTACGCCAACCTGCTGCGCGAGCGCCGCCCCGATGAAGTGGTGCTGCAGGTTGCCGTCGGTGATCGCCCTGGCATCCTGCAGTTCTTCAGCATCGCCGATACCGGCCTGAGCACCACGGATGCGGCCATGGCCGCGCAGTACCGCGAGCAGGGGTTCCAGGTCAGTGATGTCCGCGTGCCTGCCGTGACCCTGGATACCGTGCTGGACCAGATCAGCGACACGCCCGTGCACTGGCTCAAGATCGACGTCGAAGGTGCCGAGGCGCTGGTGATCGACGGCTGGAAGCGCGGCGGCCCACGGCCCTGGCTGCTTGTCATCGAGAGCACGCGTCCGCTCAGTCCGGAGCAGGTCCACTCGGCATGGGAGCCGGCGGTCCTTGCACACGGCTATCAGTTCGTCTATTTCGACGGTCTCAATCGCTTCTATGTCAGCGACGAGCACCCTGAACTGAAGGCCGCGTTCGCGTCCGGGCCCAATGTATTCGACGACTTCTGGCTCAGTTCGAATTCGCAGTTCTGCGGCCTGGTCAATACCCACTACAGCCAGCTGCAGGCCGATACCGACGCGCAGCGTGCCGCGCTGGAGGCGCAGGTGGCCGAGGCGCAGCAGCGATGCACCCAGCTGCAGTCCGAACTGCAGGCGGGTGCCGCCGACATGGAGCGCCAGCGCAATGAACATGCGCGCGCGATGAACGCCATGGTCGATTCGCAGCATCGCATCCTCGCCGAACACCGCGCGGTGCTGGCCACTGCTGCGGAAGAATCCGAGCGTGAACTGGGCGCCCTGGCGAAGCAGATCACCGCCGGACAGCATGAGGCCCATCGCTGGTGGCTGGCCCACGAGCACCTGTTGGCCGAGCTGGACGCAATGAAACGCAGCCGGTCGTGGCAGCTGACGCGTCCCTTCCGTGCCGTCCGCAACCGGCTCTCGGCAAGTGCGTTGGGTCGGATGAAGCGAGCGGTGCGGCCGGCCACGCTGCGGCTGTTGAAGCTCGCCGTTGCCTCGCCCGGCCTGCGTCGGATCACCAAGCCGGTGGTCGCACGCATTCCCTTCCTCTACAACCGCCTGTATGCCCTTGCGGTGCACGAGCAGTTGTTCGAGATGGAGCGCCAGCGCCTTGCCGTGCTGGAGGGCAAGGAGCGCGACCACGATGTCGTCTATCTGGACAAGCGGGCCACACGCGTGCTCGCTGATCTGAAGCAAACCCGGAATGCAAAGGCGACGCAATGAGAGTACTGATTGATCTGCAGGGTGCGCAGACCGAGAGCCGCTTCCGCGGTATCGGCCGCTATTCCACGTCGCTGGCCCAGGCGATGGCGCGCAATGCGGGCGACCATGAGATCTGGATAGCGGTCAATGGCACTTTCCCGGGTGGCATTGGTGAGATCCACGCGGCGATGGACGGACTGGTGCCCGCCCAGCGCATCCGCCAGTTCAACACCTTCGATGCCGTGGGCTGGCCCAACCCGGACCATGCATGGACCCGCAACGCTTCCGAGCTGATGTGGGAAGGGTTCCTCGACGGCCTGCAACCTGATTTCGTGCACGTCTCCAGCCTGTTCGAAGGCGCGCAGGGCGGTGCGGTCAACTCGATCGGCAAGCTGCCCGGTCCACGCCCGGCGACGGCGGTGACCCTGTACGACCTGATTCCGCTGCTGAACCCCGATGCCTACCTGGCATCCGACTGGGTGCGCTCGTGGTACATGGACAAGGTGGAGTCGCTCAAGCGCGCCGACCTGCTGCTGTCGATCTCCCAGCACGCACGCGAAGAAGCGCTGGGAGCGCTGTCGCTGGACCCCGCGCGTGTGGTCAACATGTCCTCGGCCATCTCGCCGCACTTCCAGCCCCGCCAGATGGGCGAGGTCGAGCGCGCGATGCTCGTGTCGCGCTTCGGCATCCACGGCCGCTACGTGATGTACAGCGGTGCGATGGAGCCGCGCAAGAACGCCGAGGGCCTGTTGAAGGCCTTTGCGATGCTGGGTGATGCCATCCTCGGCAATACCCAGCTGGTGATCGCAGGCAAGGTCTCGGAGATTGATCGGCGCAGGTTCGATGCGACTGCAGCGCAGCTTGGAATCTCCAACCAGGTGGTCTACACCGGTTTCATCACTGACGACGAGTTGATTGCGTTGTACAGCGGTGCCGGTGTGTACGTATTCCCGTCCCTGCATGAGGGGTTCGGCCTGCCGGCGCTGGAAGCAATGGCCTGCGGTGCACCCACCATCGGTTCCAATACCACCAGCGTGCCGGAGGTCATCGGCCGCAAGGACGCGCTGTTCGATCCCCGCGATCCGGCAATGATCGCCGCGTCCATCCGCCGGGTGCTGGAGGATGCAGACTTTGCCGCGGAACTTCGGGCATTCGCGCCGACCCAGGCAGCACGGTTCTCGTGGGATGCCACCGCCCTCACGGCGTTGTCGTCGATGGAGTCGGTTGCCGCAGGACGCCCTCGCAGGACGCGCAGCTGGCCGGCTTCGGCCGCATCGCTGGAGGCGGGCTATCGTCGAATCGTCGAATCGATCGGTGCGCTTGATGGCGACGTGGGCGACGAGCAGATCCAGCAGGCAGCGGTCATGATTGCCGCCGGGACGGCCGACAATGAGGCGGTGGCCCGCGGCGGCGAGCTGCCGGCAGCGCTTTCATGGCGCGTCGAGGGCCCGTTCGACAGCAGCTACAGCCTGGCGCTGGTCAATCGTTGCCTTGCCGAGGCGCTGGCCGCACGCGGTCACCGCGTGGGCCTGCATTCCACCGAAGGCCCCGGTGATTTCGAACCGTCGCCGACATTCCTGGCGGACAACCCCCGCGTGGCCGCGTTGCACGAAGCGGTGAAGTCCCTGCCGGCGGCCACGGCCGATGTCACCAGTCGCCTGCTGTACCCGCCGCGGGTGGCCGACGTCGCTTCGCGCGTCAATCTCCTGCATGCCTATGCTTGGGAAGAAAGCGGTTTCCCGCAGCCGTGGGTGGAGGACTTCAACGATACGTTGCAGGGCATTTCCTGCCTCTCCGAGCACGTACGGAAGATCATGATCGACAGCGGCGTGTCCACGCCACTGGGTACGTGTGGCAGCGGTGTGGACCATTGGGATGAGGTAGCGGCCGATCCCAGCTACCCGGTGCCCGGTCATGGGTTCCGTTTCCTGCATGTCTCCTCCTGCTTCCCGCGCAAGGGCGTGGACGCGATGCTGGACGCGTATGGCAAGGCCTTCAGTCGATCCGATGACGTCTGCATGGTCATCAAGACCTTCGCAAATCCGCACAACGAGGTTCATGCCTGGCTGGCCGCTGCGCGCGCCGCCAAGCCGGACTATCCGGACGTGCATATCATCGAAGGTGACATCAGCGACGCCCAGCTCAAGCATCTTTACAGCGCCTGCAACGCGCTGGTGGCGCCCAGCAGGGCAGAAGGCTTCGGCCTGCCGATGGCCGAGGCGATGCTGATGGACCTGCCGGTGATCACCACGGCGTGGGGCGGCCAGCTGGATTTCTGCACGCCGCAGACGGCGTGGCTGGTCGACTACCAGTTCGTCCGCGCGCAGACTCATTTCCACCTGCACAACTCGGTGTGGGCCGAGCCTGACGTGGAGGCGCTGGCCAAGGCCATGCGCGAGGTTCACGGGAGTGATCCGCTGGTGGTGCGGCTGCGTACCGACGCCGCCAAGCGCCTGCTGCGCCGGAATTTCCGCTGGTCCGATGCGGCCGCGCGACTGGAGCAGAACGTGCGCGACTTCGCTGCCGAGCCGGTGCTGCCGGTTGCGCGCACCGGCTGGATCACCAGCTGGAACACGCGCTGCGGCGTAGCCACCTATGCCAGCAACCTGGTGGCGGGTGGCAGCACCCCCGTCGCCATCCTTGCGGCTGAAGCGGAGGACCGCACGTTCCAGGACGGCGCCGAAGTCACCCGCTGCTGGGCGCAGGGCGAGGGTGAACAGCTCCAACGCCTGGAGGCGGAGATTGACCGCCTGCGTCTGGACACGCTGGTCATCCAGTTCCAGTACGCCTTCTTCGACTTCCCGGCGTTCGCCGTGTTCCTGAAGCGACAGAAGCAGGCCGGGCGCGTGGTGATCGTGATGATGCACGCGACCGTTGACGCCAAGGAGAACCCCAGGAAGCAGCTGCGCTTCATTGCCGATGCACTGGCGGGCTGTGACCGCGTGCTGGTCCACTCCATCCACGACCTCAACCGTTTGAAGCGGTTGGGCGTGGAACGCAATACGGCCATGTTCCCGCACGGCATCATGGAACCGGCCGAGATTCCCGAGCGTGCTGCCACCTCGCGCCTGCGCATCGCGTCCTATGGCTTCTTCCTGCCCCACAAGGGGCTGCTGGAGCTGATCGATGCCGTGGGCCTGATGGTTGCCCGCGGCGTGGATGTGGAGCTGGTCATGGTCAACGCCGAGTACCCCGTGCCCGTGTCGGCCGAGCAGATCGGACAGGCGGTCGACCGCATCGCCCGCGCGGGCCTGCAGTCGCGCGTGCGGATGGTCACCGGGTTCCTGCGCGACCAGGAAAGCATGGCCGAGCTGGTCAAGGCCGACGTGGTGGTGTTCCCATACCAGGGCACCGGCGAATCGGCCAGTGGTGCGGTCCGCTACGGGCTGGCATCCGGAAAGCCTGTCGCCGTGACGCCTTTGGCCATTTTTGACGACGTCGGTGATGTGGTCCATCGCCTGCCGGGCACCACGCCGGAGGCGTTGGCGGAGGGGCTGGAGGCCTTGCTTGTTGCAGTGCGCAATGGCGATGCTGAGGTCGCCAGGACCCAGCAACGGGCCGAACAATGGCGTTCCGAACACAGGTATCCTGTGCTTGCGCGACGTCTGGAAACGATCAGTCGCCAGCTCCTGCGGCAGCGCCCCCTCGAGCCGAACTCCCCCAACACTTGATTAGCGGAAGAACCAAGCAATGAAGAAGAAGGCAATCATCACGGGTATCACGGGGCAGGACGGCGCCTACCTGACCGAACTGCTGCTGGCCAAGGGCTACGAAGTCCATGGCACCTACCGCCGCACCAGCTCGGTCAACTTCTGGCGTCTGGACGAGCTGGGCGTGACCAATCATCCGAACCTGCATCTGGTCGAGTATGACCTGACCGATCTGGGTACCTCGCTGGCGATGGTCCAGAAGATCCAGCCGGACGAGATCTACAACCTGGCTGCGCAGAGCTTCGTTGGCGTCAGCTTCGACCAGCCGACCACCACCGCGCAGATCACCGGCGTGGGGGCGCTGAACCTGCTGGAAGCGATCCGTCTGGTCAATCCGAAGATCCGCTTCTACCAGGCATCGACTTCGGAAATGTTCGGCAAGGTGCAGGCCGTGCCGCAGGTGGAGGACACCCCGTTCTACCCGCGCAGCCCGTACGGCGTGGCCAAGCTCTACGCGCACTGGATCACGGTGAACTACCGCGAGAGCTACGACATCTTTGGTTCCAGCGGCATTCTGTTCAACCACGAAAGCCCGCTGCGTGGTCGCGAGTTCGTGACCCGCAAGATCACCGACTCGGTGGCGAAGATCAAGCTGGGCCAGCTGGATGTGCTGGAACTGGGCAACCTCGACGCCAAGCGTGACTGGGGCTTCGCCAAGGAATACGTGGAAGGCATGTGGCGCATGCTGCAGGCTGACCAGCCCGATACCTTCGTGCTTGCCACCAACCGTACCGAAACCGTGCGCGACTTCGTCAGCATGGCGTTCAAGGGTGCCGGCATCGACGTGGAGTTCAAGGGCAAGGACATCGATGAAGTCGCGATCGACACCGCCAGCGGCAAGACCGTGATGCGCATCAACGCGAAGTTCCATCGCCCGGCCGAAGTCGATCTGCTGATCGGCAATCCGGAAAAGGCAGAGCGCATCCTTGGCTGGAAGCCGCAGACCTCGCTGGAGCAGCTGTGCCAGATGATGGTCGAGGCGGATCTCAAGAGGAACGAGCGTGGCTTCTCGTTCTGAGTTGTCAGGCCAGCGTGTGCTGGTCACGGGCGCGTCCGGCTTCACCGGGCGCTACGTGATCGAGCGCCTGCGCGCTGCAGGCTGCGAAGTGCACGACCTGCATTCCAGCGAGAGCGCGGCGTCGGTGAATCTGCTTGACCGGTCCGCTCTCAAGCAGCACATCGCCAAGGTGCGCCCGCAACGCGTCGTCCACCTCGCTGCGATCTCGTTCGTCGCCCACGGTGATGCGGACGAGATCTACCGCGTCAACGTGGTGGGTACGCGTAATCTGCTGGAAGCGCTGGCCTCTCTGGATGAGACGCCGGCCAATGTGCTGCTGGCCAGCAGTGCCAACGTGTATGGCAACGCGTCCGGCGTGCTCGACGAGCACGCACCGCTTTCGCCGCAGAACGACTATGCGGTCAGCAAGATGGCGATGGAGGCCATGGCTGCGTTGTGGACCGATCGGCTTGCACTGACCGTGGTGCGACCATTCAACTACACCGGCGTGGGCCAGGATGACAAATTCCTGATCCCGAAGATCGTGGCGCACTTCCGTCGTGGTGCCGAGGTGATCGAGCTTGGCAACACCGACGTCTCCCGCGATTTCAATGACGTACGGGGCGTGGCCGCCGCCTATGAGGGCTTGCTCGCAATGCCGGGCACTGCCCAGACCTACAACGTCTGCTCCGGTCAGGAGCATTCGCTGCATGAGGTCATCGAGCGCATGCGCGGCATTTCTGGCCGTGACATCGAAGTGAAAGTGAATCCCGCCTTCGTCCGTGCCAACGAGGTCAAGTCGCTGCGCGGTGACAACAGCAAGCTGCGCGTTGCGGTCGGGTCGTTGCCGGACTTCGATCTGGGCGAGACGCTTCGTTGGATGTATCAGGCTGACGCGAAGGCCTGAATAAGAGTGTGATCCGCTTCGGTGGATCCCGCCTTCAGTGCAGGGAGAACACGCAGTGAATTTTGTCTGGCAACTGATTGCGCCGGTAGTGGCGATGTGTCTTGCTGTCATCGGCAGCTCGACGCTGCTGGCCGCTGCCGGCAGCCGCCTGAGCCCGTACCTGCGGCGTATCGGGCCAATCCAGACGTTGCTGCTTGCGAGCGTATGCGTACTGGCCTTGCTGATGAATGCCAACGCGTGGCTGCCGGGCTACGTTGTTTTCACTTGCTTCCTGATCAGCGGGGCCGTGGGTGCAGTGGTGGCCCTTCGCCGTGGATGCGGCGATCCGCTGGCCCACGCATCGATCTGGGCGTTCACGATCAGTCTGCTGGCGGGCGTTCTGGTTGTCGCATGGTGGAACTTGGCGTTTGCGTCCCGCCATCTCTGGATGCTTGAAGGCACCAATCATGATCTGGTGTTCTTTTACGGCGGTGCCAAGTGGGCCATGCAGCACCCGCTGTGGGTCGAGCAGGCCACGGTGGCCCGGGAATGGGTGCTGGGGCAATGTGGTCAGGGAATGCAGTTCATCGGCAAAGGCTGCATCGTGCAGCGCAACGGTGCATACAGCCTGCTGGCACTGGCATCCAGCTTCGTGCCGGAGGCGGGGCCCAACCAGGTGCGGGCGATGATCGGAACTGCGGTTCTGTTCCCGGTGCTTGGAATGCTGCCCTCGATGGCGGGCAGCTTTGGTGGCACGCGCCGGTGGCCGCGCGGCACCGCAGTTGCACTGCTGCTGGCGGTGCTGTGCATGCTGGGTACCGGCATGATGCTTTCGGTGGTCAACGAAAACATCGGTACGGCGATGGCCGGCGCGTTGCTGATGATGATCGTGCTGTGGGCACTGACGCCGATGCGCTCGCTGGGCGCGAAGTGGTTGATGCTGGGTGCGGCCGCAGGCTGCACGGGTATGGCTTACGGCGAAGCAGCGGTGCACGCCTGCATGGTCGTCGCTCTGGCTGTGGTGGTGACGGCCATGTGGTTGCGTTCCTGGCGCGTCTTTCTGTTTGGCGGTGTGCTGGCGATGCTGGCCTGCGCGATCGTACTCAACCGCATGCTGCCTGAACTGATCGCGTCCTATGCGCAGGTCAGTGGCATCGTCGCACAGTCGGCGTGGCCCAGCTGGTACATCCAGCAGCCCTTCTGGGGGTGGTGGCTATCCGCGCCCTTTGCTGGCCTGCTGATGACTGCAGAGCCAGCCGTGAATCCGGAAGCGGTCATGCTTGGCCTGGTGCTGATGGCATCCACCGCCTGGCTTTCCATCCGCGAAGGGCGCTGGCGGTTCTATGTCGGCCTGCTCGGGGCAAGCATGGTGTTGGTCGCCTATGTGCAGAGCCACGGCTACCAGTACGGCGAGCACAAGCTGGTACAGGTGCTCGGGCCGGCGTGGGTCGCGCTGTTGGCCTGGCTTCTGCTGCGCCATTCGCGTCGGCGAGGCCGCCTCGCGGTAGTGATGCTGCTGATGGCGATGCTGGGGGCGATGTCGGCCGCCTACGGGCTGCGTTCGCGACCGATCCTCGTTTCGCATGTCACTTCGGGTATCACCCACGCCTTCTCCAATGCGATCCGGCTGCCGCAGAAGGGAGATGAGGTCGTCATCGACACATCCGGCGTCAGTGGTCCCGAGCGATACGTCAAGCAGGATTTCGCTGTGCTTGAGCTGCATCGGCGCGGGGTACGGGCTCGCATTGCTGATCGTGGCGACGTTTCCGAGGGTTACAGCGATGCGCTGCTCAATGACAGCCTGCGCGGTGCCGAATCGCCCGACTGGCTGCTGGTACTCAAGCAGTCCGGTACCGGGTCAGCCCTTCAACCGGGTACAGCACCGCTGCTGGAAGACGCCACGTTTGCGTTGTTCTCGCTGCAGTCCGGTCAATTGCCGCTGGCCCAGGCAGGAACGGGCTGGCACACCTGCGAACAGGACCATTGCTGGACCCGTGGTGCCTTCAGTCTCGAAACCTTCGTGCCCAGTAGCTGCAAAGGCGCCCGACTGAAGGTTGATCTGGGACTTCTGCAGCCGCCACCGCAGGGGCGAATCCATGTGACCATCAATGGTGGGGAAGCAGCAACCGTCGACGGGCACCAGAGTGAACTCAGTTTCCCGCTTGCCAATGGCAGATCATTGATCGTCCTGTCACCGGACTGGCAGGTTGCCTCGCCGCAGGCGCTGGGACTTTCAGCCGACTCCCGGCCTCTGTTTGCAAATGTGTCCCACGCCCGCATCAGCTGCGGCGTGCAGGCAGAAACGTCGGAGTGACAATGTCCGGATTCATCCATAGAACAGCGTCGGGCTGCGGCCGTGGCGCAAGAGGTCTTCCATGCAACTCCTGATCGTCTTTGGCCTGGTGATCCTCGGCGCCTGTGGAACCGTCCTCCTGAAGGTCGGCGCAGAGCGTGTCAGCTACTCCG
Organism: Stenotrophomonas sp. S41; assembly: GCF_016624625.1. Classification (NCBI taxonomy): domain Bacteria; kingdom Pseudomonadati; phylum Pseudomonadota; class Gammaproteobacteria; order Lysobacterales; family Lysobacteraceae; genus Stenotrophomonas; species Stenotrophomonas sp. S41. The sequence goes on from NZ_JACVTV010000015.1 coordinate 24,212, forward strand.
AGGGTGTCCTGCCCCTGCTGAACTCTGCGTTCAACCTGCCGCTGGTGACCGGTTTCATTCTGCAGATGATCCCGCTGGTGTCGTGGGTGGTGTTGCTCAAGTACATGCCACTGACCAAGCTGCAGCCGATGATCGCCCTGACCTACGTGGTGACGCCGGTGCTTGCCGTGCTGTTCCTGGGCGAGCATATCGGCCCGCTGCGCATGGCCGGCATCGGCCTGATCGTCCTGGGTGTGGTACTGGTGAGCGCGAGCTGAGCATGAAGATCCTGATTGTCCTGACCTATTACACGCCCTACATGAGCGGGGTGACCGAGTTTGCCCGCATGCTCGCCGAGGATCTTGCGCAGCGCCACCAGGTCACTGTGCTCACCACCCAGCACGATGCGGCTCTGCCGGTGGAAGAGACACTCAACGGCGTACGCGTGGTACGCGCGCCCGTCTTCGCCCGCATGCACAAGGGTGTCCTGAGCTGGAAGTTCATAACCTGGTTCCGGCGCCTGGCGCAGCAGCATGATGTGGTCAACCTGCATATGCCCATGCTTGAATCGGGCCTGCTGTCACTGCTGGTGCCTGCCCGCAAGCTGGTGGTGAACTACCAGTGCGACATGGCGGTGGTTGGGGGATTGCTGGACCGGCTGGCGGTGAACGTGACCCGTGTGTCCTGCTGGCTTGCCACGCGGCGCGCCCGTGATGTCGGGGTGCTCACTCACGATTACGCGGGCTCCTCGGCCTGGCTGTCCGGTATCCGCCATAAGCAGCATGAAGTACTGGCGCCGATGAAGGCGATGCCGTGCCAGGATGGCCCGTCGAGTACCGATGGTGTGTTCCGCTTCGGTTTCGTCGGCCGCTTTGTCGCCGAGAAGGGGCTGCCCGTCCTGCTGGAAGCCTTCCGGCAGGTACATGCCCTGCATGGCGACCGTGTCCGCCTCGTGCTGGTTGGAGATACCCACAATATTGCCGGTGGCGGAATCATGGATGCCATCCACGGCAGCATCGCCGCGCTCGGGGATGCAGTAGACGTGCGTGGCCGCGTCAGCGAGCAGGAACTGCAGGCATTCTATGCACAGCTCGACGTGCTGGTGCTGCCCAGTGTCAACCGCTATGAGGCGTTCGGCATGGTGCAGCTGGAGGCGATGCTCAGCGGTTCGCGGGTGATCGCGTCGAATCTGCCCGGTGTGCGCACCATCGTGCAGAATACGGGCAATGGTGAAGTGGTGCCGATCGGCGATGCGCCCGCACTCGCGTCATCGATGTTGCAGCTGATGGCCAGCCGCGATGCGATAAGCCGCGCCGAGGTGCGCGCGCGGGCGCTGGAAGCCTATCCGTTGCGGCGTTTCTACGACCTGCAGGAAGCCATGCTGCTTGATCGAGCGGAGCGCGACCGTTCCGAGTGATCGCACCGGGTTGCGACGCCACCGCTGCCTGCTGGCAGCGGTGGATCCGTCATTGCCCGCACTTGAGCGACAGGCCGATCATCGCTGATGCGGTGGTGCTGTGCACAGCTCAGATCGCAGCCAGTACTGAAAGGCCACCGACCAGCACTGTGATCAGGCTGCCTGGATCCTTCACTGCGAATACGACCGGATCGTCGTGCATCTGTCCGCGGTGTGCGAGCAGCCAGGTACGGCAGATCCAGTAGAGCAGGACCGGGCACAGCAGCCACAGGAACAGCGGGTGCCGGTAAAGACCCTGACTTTCCGGCGCGTTGATGTAGAGGCACAGCACCAAGACCGACGCCACGCCCGATGCGGTACCCAGTGCCTGTACCAGCCCCAGATCCTCGACGTGGTACCCGCGCCCGCTGGGCTTCTCCTTGCCGCTGGCCAGCGTCAAGCGCAGTTCGGTGTAACGCTTGAGCATGGCCAGGCTGAGGAAGATGAACATCGAGAAGGTCAGCAGCCAGAACGACAGCGTGACGTCGATCGCCGCAGCGCCGCCAACGATGCGGATCGTGTAGAGCGCGGCCAGCATCACCACATCGATCATCACCACCTGTTTCATCCGCAGCGAATAGGCCAGGGTAAGGCAGAAGTAGATGGCCAGCACCAGCAGGAACTCAGGCGCAACGACAGCCGCCAGCAGGAAGCCCGCGAGGGTCAACACGGGGGTGGCAAGCAGACCCGAGCGCAGGTCCAGCCGGCCACAGGCAAACGGGCGCTTGCGCTTGCGCGGATGCTGGCGGTCGGAATCCAGGTCCAGCAGATCATTGAACAGGTACACGCCGGATGCGCAGAGCCCGAAGGCGATGAACGCGAGTGCCGCGTTGAGCGTGGATTCCAGCTCCAGGAAACGATGGCTGGCCAGCAATGGTACGAATACCAGCAGGTTCTTCAGCCACTGGTGGACACGCATCGCCTTGAGCCAGGCGCGTGGCCCCCCCCCTTGGCGCGGCCAGTGTGCGACCAGCTCCGAGCAGTTGGCTGCGGCGCGGGCCACGCCTGCACCTGCATTGACCACCCAGGCCGAGTGCGCGTGCTTCCAGATGGCCACGTCGACCTGGGCGTTTCCCATGTAATCGAAACCACGTTCGCCGAACTGCTTCACAAGCAGGTCGGCCTTGTGGCGGCCAGCAAGGTTGGTCTGCCCATCGCTGCAGAACACGTCGTCGAACACGCCCAGATGACGCGCGATCGGCTCTACAAGAGCGGCGTCGGATGCCGTGCACAGCACCCGCCTGCGATCACTACTGGCTTGCAACAATTCGATCACGCGCGGGTCGTAAGGCAGCAGCGCCGGATCGCCGGCGCCGTGCACCGCGAGCTGGTGCTTGAGGTGGGCCTTGCCACGCAGCAACCAGAACGGCAGCAGGAACAACATCCAGGGCTGCCGTGCCAGCATCCTCAGGAAGGTTTCGTACAACAGGTCGCTGCGCAGCAGGGTGCCGTCCAGATCAACACACAACGGCCTCGAACGGCCGGCACCCGAAGCACTCACCGATCAGCCCCCCGCACGACCGTACTGGTCCTCAAAACGCACGATATCGTCCTCGCCCAGATAGCTGCCCGACTGCACCTCGATCAGTTCCAGCGGCAGCTTGCCCGGGTTCTTCAGGCGATGGGTCACGCCCAGCGGGATATAGGTGCTCTGGTTCTCCGACAGCAGGATCACCTCATCGCCGCGGGTCACTTCGGCCGTGCCGCTGACCACGATCCAGTGCTCGGCACGGTGGTGGTGCATCTGCAGGCTCAACGTCGCGCCCGGCTTGACGGTAATGCGCTTGACCTGGAAACGGGCGCCGTTGTCGATGGAATCGTAGGCGCCCCAGGGGCGGTAGACCTTGCGGTGGGCGGCGGCTTCGCTGCGGCCATCACGCTTGATCTGGCCGACGATTTCCTTGACGTCCTGCACGCGGTCCTTGTGGCCCACGAACACGGCGTCATCGGTTTCCACGACGACCACGTCCTGCAGGCCGACCATCGCGATCAGGCGGTTGCCATAGGCGTAGCTGTCCTTGCAGTCCAGGGCGATCACGTCACCGTGGCAGGCATTGCCGTCGGCGTCCTTGTCGGACACTTCCCACAGCGCCGACCACGAGCCCACGTCGTTCCATTCCGCATCCAGAGGGACGACGGCGGCATCGGCGGTCTTCTCCATCACGGCGTAGTCGATCGAGTCGTTCGGGCTGGCGGCGAACGCATCGGCATCCAGACGGATGAAGTCGTTGTCGCGGGCTGCCTTGTCGAGCGCCTGGCGGCATGCAGCCAGGATCGCCGGCTGCAGCGTCTCCAGTTCCTTCAGGTAGCGCGACGCCTTGAACAGGAACATGCCGCTGTTCCAGAAGTACTCGCCCGAAGCCACATACTGCTCGGCGGTGGCCAGGTCGGGCTTCTCGACGAAACGATCGACCGCGCGCACGCCTTCGCCGCCAGCGGCCTTGATGTAGCCGTAGCCGGTTTCCGGTGCCGTCGGCACGATGCCGAAGGTGACCAGCTTGCCGCCTTCGGCGGCGATGGCAGCCTGCTTGACTGCCGCGTGGAAGGCCGCTTCGTTGCGGACCACGTGGTCGGACGGCAGCACCAGCAGCAGGGCATCATTGCCGTTGGCCAGGGCCTGCAGTGCGGCGATGGCGATGGCCGGGGCGGTGTTGCGCCCGACCGGCTCGAGAATCAGCGCCTGCGGCAGCACCTTGCACTCGCGCAGCTGCTCGGCCGCCATGAAGCGGTGTTCCTGGTTGGCGACCACGATGGGCGCTGCGCCAGCGATGGAAGCGACGCGCTTCCAGGTCGCCTGCAGCATCGTGTCATCGCCGACCAGCGGCAGGAACTGCTTCGGGTAGGCTTCGCGCGACAGCGGCCACAGCCGGGTGCCCGAGCCGCCGGAAAGAATGACGGGAACGATGGGGGTCATACGAAAGGGTCCTTTTCAGTGATTGGCTGGCGTGCCGCCAATCAGGGCGGTCAGCTCGCGGATGCGGTCCTGCAGCAGCGTTTCATCGCCGCGGGTCTCGATGTTCAGGCGCAGCAGCGGTTCGGTGTTTGAGCTACGAAGATTGAAACGCCATTCGGCGAAGTCGGCGCTGACACCGTCGGTGCGGTCCAGCTGCGGCTGCTGCGCCTCGAAGTGCGCCAGCACGCGTGCGACGGTCGCCTTGGCGTCATCCACGCGGAAATTGATCTCACCACTGCATGGGTAGGCCTTCATGCGGTCCGCCACCAGCTCGCCCAGCGACTTGCCGGTGCTGGAGACCAGCTGCGCGATCAGCAGCCACGGAATCATGCCGGAATCGCAGTAGGCGAATTCGCGGAAGTAGTGGTGCGCGCTCATTTCGCCGCCGTAGATCGCATCTTCGGCGCGCATGCGCTCCTTGATGAAGGCATGGCCGGTCTTGCTCATGATCGGCACACCGCCGGCCTGCTCGACCATTTCCACGGTGTTCCACGTCAGGCGCGGGTCGTGGATGATCTTGCCGCCCGGCTGGCGGGCCAGCAGTGCGGTGGCCAGCAGGCCAACGAGGTAATAGCCTTCGATGAAATTGCCTTCGGCATCGAAGAAGAAGCAGCGGTCGAAGTCACCATCCCAGGCGATGCCGAAGTCGGCGCCACTGGCACGCACGGCGTCGCGCGTCGCCGCACGGTTTTCCGGCAGCAGCGGGTTGGGAATGCCGTTGGGGAAGCTGCCGTCGGCTTCGTGCTGGATGCGGATGAACTCGAACGGCAGGTGCGGAGCCAGTTCGTCGATCACCAGGCCTGCGCCGCCGTTGCCGGGGTTGGTGACGATCTTCAGCGGCTTCAGTCTGGCCACGTCGACGTAGCCCAGAAGGTGCTGGATGTAGGCGGCCTTGTCGGCGTCACGGGTGATCGTGCCGTGGCCGTTGCCCAGCGGTGCGTCGGACGCGGCGAAATCGCGGATGTCGAACAGGCCGGTATCGCCGCTGATCGGCTTGGATTCCTCGCGGACCAGCTTCATCCCGTTGTAGTCCATCGGGTTGTGGCTGGCGGTGACCATGATGCCGCCGGCCGCCTTGCGATGGAACGTCTGGAAATAGACCTCTTCGGTGCCGCACATGCCGATGTCGATGACATCGCGTCCGCTGGCGGTGAGGCCTTCAATGGCGGCCTGGAGCAGGGCAGGGCTGCTCAGGCGGATGTCGTGTCCAACCACCACCGGTCCCGGGCCCAGCAACGCCGCTGTGCCGGCGCCGATACGGCGGGCAAGGCGTTCATCCAGTTCATCCGGAACGCGGCCGCGGATGTCATAGGCCTTGAAACACGGGAGCGTCATCAATGCAGTCCTTACACGGGTTGACCCCGGATTATAGCGACAGGCACTGCAAGGACGGGTGATCCAAGCCAGCGTCCCTGCAGGCCATGATGCGAAAAGAGGTGCCGCGTAAGTTGTTGATTACGCGGCACTTGGGATGATCTCTCAACCCAACGCCGTTTCCAGCTCAGGCAGGATCGTGAACAGATCGCCGACCAGGCCGATGTCGGCGATCTCGAAGATCGGCGAATCCGCGTCCTTGTTGATGGCCACGATCGTGCCGGCATCCTTGATGCCGGTCAGGTGCTGGATGGCACCGCTGATGCCGACGGCCACGTACAGTTCCGGCGCGATGATCTTGCCGGTCTGGCCGACCTGCAGGTCGCTGGGCACGTAGCCGGCGTCGACCGCGGCGCGCGAGGCACCCACTGCGGCACCGAGCTTGTCGGCCAGCTGGAAGATCACCTTGAAGTTCTCTTCCGAACCGACGCCACGGCCACCGGAGACCACGCGCTTGGCGCTCTGCAGGTCCGGGCGGTCGCTGGCACCGGCGGCGAGACCGACGAAGCGGGTGTGCGCCGGCAGGGTCGCATCGACGCTGGCCGCTTCAACGGCGGCGCTGCCACCCGGGGCCGCTTCCGGCCACGATGCGGCGCGCACGGTGGCGACCACGATCTGGTCGCTCGGGGCTTCGACGGTGATGATGGCGTTGCCCGCGTAGATCGGGCGCTTGAAGGTGTGGCTGCCTTCCACGGCCATCAGGTCGGAGACCTGGTTGACGCCCAGCAGGGCGGCCACGCAGGGCATCAGGTCCTTGCCGAAGGTGGTGGAAGGGCCGAACACGTGGCTGTAGCCCTTGGCCAGCTGCGCGATCTGCGGGGCCAGCACCTGGGCGATGGCCTGTGCGTTGGCGGCGTTGGCCACGGTCAGGACCTTGGCGACGCCGGCGATCTTCGCGGCTTCAGCCGCCACGGCGGCCGGGTCGGCGGCCAGCACCAGCACGTCGATGCTGGCACCGCTGATGGCGGCGGCGGCGCTGACGGTCTTGGCGGTGGCGGCGTTGAGCTTGCCGTCGTGGTGCTCGGCGATGACGAGAATCTTGCTCATTACAGCAGCCCCTTCTGCTTGAGTGCGGCAACCAGTTCGGCCGCGTCCTTGACCATCACACCCTTGCTGCGCTTGGACGGCGCTGCGTACTGGGTGGTCTTGAAGGTATCGGCGGCTTCAACGCCGAGGTCGGCCAGCTGCAGGCTCTCCAGCGGCTTGGCCTTGGCCTTCATGATGTCCGGCAGCTTGATGAAGCGCGGTTCGTTCAGGCGCAGGTCGGTGGTGACCACGGCCGGCAGGTCCACTTCCAGCGTTTCCAGGCCGGCGTCGACTTCACGGGTCACCGTGGCCTTGCGGTCGGCGCCCGCTTCTCCCGAGATCTCCAGCTTGCTGGCGAAGGTCGCCTGCGGGCGGCCCCACAGCGTGGCCAGCATCTGGCCAGTCTGGTTGGCATCGTCGTCGATGGCCTGCTTGCCGAGGATCACCAGGTCCGGCTGTTCCTTCTCGACCAGCTTGAGCAGGGTACGGGCCGCAGTCAGCGGCTGGATGGCCTGGTCGGTAACGACGTGAATGGCACGGTTTGCACCCATGGCCAGGCCATTGCGCAGGTGCGCCTGGGCGTCAGCCGGGGCGATGGTGGCGACCACGACTTCGCTGGCGATGCCCTTGTCGCGCAGGCGCAGGGCTTCTTCCAGGGCGATTTCATCGAAGGGGTTGGGCGACAGCTTGACGCCATCGGTGACCACGCCGGAACCGTCCGGCTTGACCTGAATGCGGACGTTGTAGTCCACCACGCGCTTGTACGCGACGAGGATTTTCATCTGGTACTCGATCCTTGTAGTGCCGGCCGCTGGCCGGCTCACAGTAACGGGAAACGTCCGGTCCTCGCACAGCAACCGGTTCGGGGGTGGGACCCCGATTCTAGCTGGCTTGGGGTGACCATGCGAATGCGTATGGTTTTGCTGCGGCGCCGCAATCCGCGGCTGCATTTACCCTCGTTCATGGCCTGCAGGCCATCGCGGGGAGGCCCCGATGTATGCTTTCCCGCTGCCGGAAGGCCTTGCGGCCGAGGTGAAGTCTCAACAGGAGAACAGGTAGTGCCCACATGGCTTGTCACCGGCGGCGCCGGATTCATTGGCGGTAACTTCGTTCTCGAAGCGGTCGCCCGCGGCGTCAAGGTCGTCAATCTCGACGCGCTGACCTACGCCGGCAACCTGAAGACCCTGTCCAGCCTGGACGGCAACCCGGGCCATGTGTTCGTGCAGGGTGACATCGGCGACAGCGCCCTGGTGGCCCGCCTGCTGGCCGAACACCAGCCCGACGCGGTGCTGAACTTCGCCGCCGAAAGCCACGTCGACCGCTCCATCGACGGTCCCGGTGCCTTCATCCAGACCAACGTGGTCGGCACCCTGGGCCTGCTGGAAGCGGTGCGCGACCATTGGAAGGGCCTGCCGGCCGAGCAGGGCGCGGCCTTCCGCTTCCTGCACGTGTCCACCGACGAGGTGTACGGCACCCTGGGCGAGACCGGCAAGTTCAGCGAGACCACCCCGTATGCGCCCAATTCGCCGTACTCGGCGTCCAAGGCCGCGTCGGACCACCTGGTGCGCGCGTTCCACCACACCTACGGGCTGCCGGTGCTGACCACCAACTGCTCCAACAACTACGGCCCGTACCACTTCCCCGAAAAGCTCATTCCGCTGGTGATCGCCAAGGCGCTGGCCGGTGAACCGCTGCCGGTGTACGGCGACGGCAGGCAGGTGCGTGACTGGCTGTTCGTCACCGACCATTGCGAAGCGATCCGCACCGTGCTGGCCAAGGGCCAGGTCGGCGAGACCTACAACGTCGGCGGCAATTCGGAAAAGCAGAACATCGAAGTGGTGCAGGCGATCTGCGCGCTGCTCGATGCGCGCCGCCCGCGCGGGGATGGCCAGCCGCGCAGCAGCCAGATCACCTACGTGGCCGATCGCCCCGGACATGACCGCCGCTACGCGATCGATGCGTCGAAGCTGAAGAACGATCTCGGCTGGGAACCGGCCTACACCTTCGAACAGGGCATCGCCTTCACGGTCGACTGGTACCTGGACAACCAGGAATGGGTCAACGGCGTGCTCGACGGCAGCTACCGCCTGCAGCGCATCGGTACCAGCGCCTGATACCGGGAGAGAACATGACGCAGCGTAAAGGCATCATCCTGGCCGGCGGCTCCGGCACCCGGCTCTATCCGATCACCAAGGGCGTCAGCAAGCAGCTGCTGCCGGTGTATGACAAGCCGATGATCTACTACCCGCTCAGCGTGCTGATGCTGGCGGGCATCCGTGAAGTGCTGATCATCAACACCCCGCACGAGCAGGCCCTGTTCCAGCAGCTGCTGGGCGACGGTTCGCAGTGGGGCATGGACATCCAGTACGCCGTGCAGCCCAGCCCCGATGGCCTGGCGCAGGCCTACCTGATAGGCCGCGATTTCGTGGCCGGCAAGCCGAGCTGCCTGGTGCTGGGCGACAACATCTTCCACGGCCACGGCCTGCGCGAGGTGCTCAAGCGTGCCGACCAGCGCGTGGATGGCTCCACCGTGTTCGGCTACTGGGTGAACGACCCGGAGCGCTACGGTGTGGCCGAGTTCGACAAGAGCGGGAAGGTGGTGGACCTGGTGGAGAAGCCCGAACACCCGCGCTCGAACTATGCGGTCACCGGCCTGTATTTCTACGACGGCAACGCCAGCGATTACGCCGCTGAACTCAAACCGTCGCCGCGTGGCGAGCTGGAGATCACCGATCTCAACAAGCGCTACCTGGCCGAGGGCAACCTGCACCTGGAAGCGCTGGGTCGCGGTTATGCCTGGCTTGATACCGGCACCCACCAGTCGCTGCTGGAGGCCTCCAACTTCATCGAGACCATCCAGACCCGGCAGGGCCTGCAGGTCTGCTGCCCGGAGGAAGTAGCGTTCGGGCAGGGCTGGATTTCCGCTGAGCAGCTGGAAGCGCTGGCTGCTCCGCTGATCAAGAATGCCTATGGCCAATACCTTCAGAAGCTGGCAGTACGTGGAGTGGTTCCGTGAAAGTCATTGAAGCCCGTTTGCCGGGTTGTGTGGTGATCGAGCCGAAAGTGTTCGGCGACGATCGCGGTTTCTTCTTCGAGGGCTGGAACGCCGCGCGGTTCGGTCAACTCGGCTTGCCCACGCACTTCGTGCAGAGCAACGTTTCCTCGTCCAGCAAGGGCGTGCTGCGCGGCCTGCATTACCAGTGGCCACGCCCGCAGGGCAAGCTGGTGAGCGTGCTGGAAGGCGAGGTCTATGATGTGGCCGTGGATATCCGTCGCGGCTCGCCGACCTTCGGCCAATGGGAAGCGGTGATCCTGAGCGCGGAGAACAGGAAACAGTTCTGGATTCCCGAAGGCTTCGCCCACGGTTTTGCCGTGCTCTCCGAAACGGCGCTGTTCCACTATCTCTGCACCGATGTGTATGTGGCAGAAGCAGACGCGGGGATCCGCTGGAACGATGCCGATATCGCCGTGGACTGGCCCATCAGCGCGCCGATCCTGTCGCCCAAGGACGAGAAGGCGCCCTTCCTGAAGGACATCGCCGAGGACCGCCTGCCGGTCTACACCGCATGACCGTGCTGGTATTTGGCGGCAACGGGCAGGTCGGGCAGGAACTGCTGCGCGCACTGGCCCCGCTGGGGCCGGTGGTGGCGACCACGCGCAGTGGCCAGCTGCCCGACGGCAGTGCGTGCGAGGTGGCCGATTTCGGCCAGCCCGACAGCCTGCCGGCACTGCTGGACCGCCTGCAGCCGTCGGTGGTGGTCAATGCTGCCGCCTACACGGCGGTCGACCGTGCCGAGCAGGACGTGGAGGCCGCATTTGCGGCCAACGCGCAGGCGCCGGGCGTGATCGCGCGCTGGTGTGCAGCGCATGGCGTGCCGTTCGTGCATTACTCCACCGACTACGTGTTCGATGGCCAGGGCAGCGCGCCCTACCGCGAAGACGATGCGACCGCGCCGCTGGGCGTCTACGGCACCAGCAAGCGGGATGGCGAAGAGGCCGTTCGCGCCGCCGGTGGACGCCACCTGATCTTCCGCACGGCGTGGGTGTACGCTTCGCACGGCGCCAATTTCCTGCGAACGATGCTGCGGGTGGGCGCCGAGCGCGACCAGCTGCGCGTGGTGGCCGACCAGATCGGCACGCCGACTTCGGCCGCGCTGATCGCCGATGCCACCGCACAGGCGCTGGAGCACCCGGGGCAGCTGTCGGGCACCTGGCACCTGACCGCCAGCGGCCAGACCAGCTGGCATGGCTTTGCCGAAGCGATTTTCGCCGAGGCGTTGGCCACTGGCGTGCTGGCCAAGGTGCCGGCTGTCGAAGCGATTCCGAGTTCCGAGTACCCGACCCCGGCCAAGCGTCCGGCGTGGTCGGTGCTGGACAACCGCAGGCTGCAGCAGGATTTCGGCATCGTGCTGCCGGCCTGGCAGGACGGCCTCAAGCAGGTTATGGCAGCGATCGCACGCGGTTGATTGCCCGCCGCAATTGCTGCGGCGCATCCCAGCCCATCGGCAGGGTCCGGCTAGAATGCGCTGATTCTTCCCCCGTAGGGCTGTAGAAATGGAACACGCAACTTCCAGCGGCAAGCGCAGCAAGCGCTTTGCTTCGGCGGCGGAGGCCCTGCAGGGCGTCATTGCCGATGGCCAGACCCTGGCCGTGGGCGGCTTCGGCCTGTGCGGCATTCCCGAGGCGCTGATCGCCGCGCTGCGCGACAGTGGTGCCAAGGGCCTGACCGTGATCTCCAACAATGCCGGCGTCGATGGCTTCGGCCTCGGCCAGCTGCTGGAAACGCGGCAGATCAAGAAGATGATTTCGTCCTACGTGGGCGAAAACAAGGAATTCGAACGGCAGTTCCTGGCCGGTGAGCTGGAACTGGAGTTCAACCCGCAGGGCACCCTGGCCGAGCGCCTGCGTGCCGGTGGTGCGGGCATCCCGGCCTTCTTCACTGCCACCGGCTACGGCACGGTGGTGGCCGAAGGCAAGGAAACCCGCGAGTTCGACGGCAAGCACTATGTGATGGAAACCGCGCTGCGTGCCGACGTCGCCCTGGTCAAGGCCTGGAAGGCCGACGAAGCCGGCAACCTGGTGTTCCGCAAGACCGCGCGCAACTTCAACCCGGCCTGCGCGATGGCCGGCAAGGTCTGCATCGTGGAAGTGGAAGAAGTGGTGCCGGTGGGCACCATCGATCCGGACCAGGTGCACCTGCCGGGCATCTACGTGCACCGCATCGTGCACAACGCGCACCCCGAGAAACGCATCGAACAGCGCACCATCCGCGCGGAGGGCAACTGACATGGCGTGGACCCGTGACGAGATGGCGGCACGTGCCGCCCGCGAACTGACCGATGGCGCCTACGTGAACCTCGGCATCGGCCTGCCGACCCTGGTGGCCAACCACATTCCCGAAGGCGTGGACGTGTGGCTGCAGTCCGAGAACGGCCTGCTCGGCATCGGCCCGTTCCCGACCGACGCCGAAGTGGACGCCGACCTGATCAATGCCGGCAAGCAGACCGTCACCGCGCGTGCGGGTGCCAGCTATTTCGGCAGCCATGACAGCTTCGCGATGATCCGCGGCGGCCACGTCAACCTGGCCATCCTCGGCGCCATGCAGGTGACCGACAAGGGCGACCTGGCCAACTGGATGGTGCCCGGCAAGATGGTCAAGGGCATGGGCGGCGCGATGGACCTGGTGGCCGGCGTGCAGCGCGTGGTGGTGCTGATGGAGCACACCGCGAAGAACGGCGAGCACAAGATCCTGGCCGAATGCTCGCTGCCGCTGACCGGCGTCGGCGTGGTCGACCGCATCATCACCGACCTGGCCGTGTTCGATGTGACCGACGACGGCCTGGTGCTGGTGGAAGCGGCGCCGGGCGTGGCCGATGACGAACTGAAGGAAAAGACCGGCGTGCCGTTCCGGCGCGCCTGAGTGAACGTGCGCGGGGCGCTTCTGCCGCCCCGCGCATGAGGACGACCGCGATGCTGTTCCCCCACGACCTGCCTGATGCCGACGTCCAGCACCTGCCGGGCTGGCTGCCCGCCGACGCCGCCGACGCGCTGCTGCCGGCGCTGCAGGCGGAACTGCCATGGGAGGTGCATCGCATCCGCATGTTCGGCAACTGGGTCGACTCGCCACGATTGAGCTGCTGGATCGGTGATCCGCAGGCGCGCTATCGCTATTCCGGTGCCGAATTCGTGCCGCAGCCTTGGTCCCCGCGGCTGCAGGTCCTGCGCGAGCGCCTGCAGGCGCAGGGCATCGGTGCGTTCAACAGCGTGCTGGTCAACCGCTACCGCAACGGCGGCGATTACATGGGCTGGCACAGCGACGACGAACCGGAGCTGGGGCCGTCGCCGCTCATCGCCTCGCTCAGCCTGGGCTCGGCGCGCCGCTTTCTGCTGCGGCGGCGCGAGGACCATGCGCGCAAGGCGGAATTCCTGCTCGGCCACGGCGACCTGCTGCTGATGGGCGGCAGCACCCAGCGCTTCTACCAGCACGCGCTGCCGAAGATGGCGCGGGTGCAGGGCGAGCGGATCAACCTGACGTTCCGTTGGATCCAGCCGCGCTGAGGGCGTTCCGCCGGGCATGGCCCTGCGCTACCAGGATTGCACAAGGGGTAGCGCCGGGCCATGCCCGGCGAGCGCAGCGGATGCGGCTCAACGCTTCAGCGCAGCCGCGTCGCTCTGTCCGTTCACCAGCGTCCAGCCCACCACGTTCTGCGCCAGCTGCTGCAGGCCACGCTCGAAGGCGGCGGCCACGGCCGGTACGTCGGTGCTGCCCACCGGCTGCGCCTGGCGGAACGTGCGGTCGGCCACCACGCGCTGGTCGGTGGTGTGGATCAGCTTGGCGTTCACTTCGATCACCACGGTTGGCGTGGCCTGGCCCTGGTAGTCCGATTCGAAGCGGCGGATATCAGTGGCCAGCTTGTAGTCGGCGCGGATGCCGGCGGCGGTGCGGGCCACGCCGCGCAGGCGGCCGGAATCCTCGAAGCCGCGCAGCAGGGTGTCTTCGATGATGTCGGTGGCCGGCTGTGCCCAGCTGGCGCCCTTGTAGATCTCCAGCTCGGACGGCGTTGGCCGCACGTTGATGCGCGGGCTGTCGACCATGCGCGCGGCGCTGGGCTTGGACACCACCAGCTGCCAGTCGGCCTGCGGCCAGCTCGGGTCCACCTTCACCTGCACGGCGGGCGAATACAGGGTGACCGGGCTCTTGTCGCCGCTGCCGAGGATCGAGCAGCCACCCAGCAGGGCGACGGCCGAGGCGGCCAGCAGCAGGCGCGGAAGGGTCATCGGGCTCATTTGGGTTCGAACTCCTTCGGTGCGTCGCGGCCCAGCAGGTAGCGCGCGGGGTTGTTCTCGAGGCGGTCGCTGACCCGGCGCAGGTCGCGGATCAGGCCACGCAGTTCATTCAGCGTCGGGCCCAGCTGGCCGAGGCCATCGTTGGCGAAGCTGTTGATGGCCGCCCGGTTCTCGCCGAGGATCGAATCGGCATTGCCGGCCGCCGAATCGAGCTTGCCCAGGGTGGCGTCGAGCTTGTCGATGATGCCCGGCAGCTGCTGCACCAGGTTCTTGTCCAGGCGCTCGATGGTGCCGTTGGTGGTCTTCAGCGTGGTGTCCAGGCTGCGTGCGGCATCGCGCGCGCTGAGCAGCAGCGCCTGGGTGCCCTGGTCACGGTCAGCCAGGCCGCCGCTGATGGTTTCCAGGTTGGCCAGGGTGGCGTTGATCGAGGCCACGTTGCGGTCGCTGAGGATCTGGTCCATGCGCTCGACGATGCGGTTGGCCACGTCGGTGATGTTCTGCAGCGCCGACGGCGTGGTCGGGATGATCGGCGCCGGATCCTTGTTGACCGTGGTCAGCGTCGGCGCCTGCGGCGTGCCGCCACTGAGCTGGATGATCGACGGACCGGTCAGGCTGGTGATGGCCAGCTTGGCGCGGGTATCGGTCTTGACCGGCGTGTTGGAGTTCAGGCGGATGCGTGCGACGACCTGGCGCGGGTCGTCCGGCACCAGGTTCAGTTCGGTGATCGAGCCCACCGCGATGCCGTTGTACTGCACCGGGCTGCCGACCGACAGGCCGGTCACCGCCTCGCGGAACACCACGCGGTATTCCTGCCAGGTGCGGTCGGAGGAGTACTTGGCCGCCCACAGGCCGAAGGCCAGCAGGGCCAGGCCGGTGATCAGGGTGAACGCGCCGATCAGCACGTAGTTGGCTTTGGTTTCCATGGCTCAGGCACTCTTGATCTGTTCGCCGCGTGCAGCACGCGCGCGGGGTCCGTGGAAATATTCCTGGATCCACGGATGGTCCAGTGTCTCGATCTCCGGCAGCGGCGCATTGGCCACCACCTTGCGATCGGCGATCACCGCCACCCGGTCGCAGATCGCATACAGCGTGTCCAGGTCGTGGGTGATCAGGAACACGGTCAGGCCCAGCGCTTCCTGCAGGGTCTTGATCAGGCGGTCGAAGGCGGCCGCGCCGATCGGGTCCAGGCCGGCGGTGGGTTCGTCCAGGAACAGCAGCGGCGGGTCCAGCGCCAGTGCCCGTGCAAGGCCGGCGCGCTTGCGCATGCCGCCGGACAGCTGCGAGGGCAGCTTGTTGATCGCATCGGCCGGCAGGCCGGCCAGCTTCACCTTCAGCAGCGCCAGTTCGTAGTGCCAGCGCTCGGGCAGCTCACGGTGGTGTTCCTTCAGCGGCACCTGCACGTTCTCGCCCACGGTCAGCGAGGAGAACAGCGCGCCATCCTGGAACAGCACGCCGGTGTTGCGCTCGATGTGCAGGCGGCTTTCGGCATCGTCGGCGCGCGCGTCGCGGCCGAGCACCTCGATCTGCCCTTCGTCGGGCACGCGCAGGCCGAGGATCGAACGCATCAGCACTGATTTGCCGGTGCCCGAACCGCCGACCACGCCGAGGATCTCGCCGCGGCGCACGTCCAGGTCCAGGCCTTCGTGCACGGTCTGGCTGCCGAAGCGGTTGACCAGCCCGCGCACTCGGATGGCCAGGTCGTGGCCCTGGTCGTCCTGCATGGCGGTGTCGGTTGAAGTGTCGTGTGCGTTCATGTCACCAGTCCATGTGCATGAACCACAACGCCGCGAAGGCGTCGATGATGATGACCAGCGAAATGGTCTGCACAACGCTGGAGGTGGTGCGTTCGCCCACCGACTGCGCCGTGCCTTCCACCTTCAGGCCCTCCAGGCAGCCGATCAGGCCGATGATCAGCGCGAACACCGGCGCCTTGGACAGGCCCACCAGCATGTGCCGCACTTCCATCGTTTCGTGCATGCGCGCGATGTACATCTGCGGCGGGATGTCCAGGTCGAACGCGCCGACGGTGATGCCGCCGGCCAGGCCGGCGATCATCGCGATGAAGGTCAGCAGCGGCAGGGTCACCAGCAGGGCGAGCAGGCGCGGCAGTACCAGCAGGTCGACCGGGTCCAGGCCGAGCGTGCGCATCGCATCGATTTCCTCGCGTGCCTTCATCGCGCCGATCTGCGCGGTGAACGCACTGGCGGTGCGGCCGGCCAGCACGATGGCGGTGAGCAGCACGGCGAACTCGCGCAGGAAGGCGATGTTGACCAGTTCGACCACGTAGATCTCCGCGCCGAAGTCGCGCAGGATGGTCGAGCCGAGGAAGGCGATGACCGCGCCGACCAGGTAGGACAGCAGCGCGACCAGCGGCACCGCATCCAGCCCCACCTGTTCCATCTGGTGCACGGTGGCGGTCAGGCGGAAGCGCCGCGGTTCCTTCACCAGCCTCGCGGCCTTCACCAGGTTCTCGCCGAGGAAGCTGCACAGCGCCTTGATGTTGTGGCCGGTGGCATGGACGCTGACGCCCAGGCGCTCGAGCGCGGCCAGCACACCGAAATCGCGCTTGGGCTTGGGACGGTCGTCGGCCACTTCCTCGATGGTGCACACCAGCGCCTGGTGGTCCGGGCGGAACTGCAGTGCCTGTTCGCCGAGGTCGGCACGATGGGCCACGCGCAGCACCTGCAGCACGCCGGCCGAGTCCAGCTGTTCGATGCCGGTGGCATCGATGCCGGTCAACGTGTCGGGAATGCCACGCAGCACCTCGGCCGCGTCCAGCGCGGTCTTCAGGGTCCAGTGCCCGGACAGGCGGATCAGCCCGGGATCGTGGGCGTCCTGTTCAAGCCGGGGGGCGTGGTTCGGGGTCATGGGGGCCATTCGGTTCGCAGCATAACCGTTTCGTCCTGCGCGCCGCGTCGAACCGGGATGAATTTCTCCTGCCGGGCCCCGCGTGGGTAATACTACGGCGCATGTCTGCAGACGCTCACACGATCCCCACGCCCCCGGCCACCTACGCACAGCGCGTGGCATTCGTATCCGAGATCGCCGGGCGCCTGCACAGCTATGGCACCACCGCACAGCGCCTGGAAACGGCCGTGGTGGCCCTGGCGCGCCAGCTCGATCTCGATTGTGAGCCGTGGTCCAACCCCACCGGCATCATCCTCAGCTTCAGCGATCCGGCACAGGCCATCGGTTCCAGTGACATCACCCGGGTGATCCGCCTGGCGCCGGGCGAGAACGATCTGCACAAGCTGAGCGTGGCCGACCGCATCGCCGAGGAAGTGTCCAACGGCCGCATGAGCATCGCCCAGGGCCATACCGCGCTGCGCCAGCTGGACAAGGATCCCGGCCGGCGCGGCAAGCTGCGCACCATCCTGTCCTTCAGCCTGGGCGCGGCCGGCGTGGCCGGCATGTGGAAACTGCCGTGGCTGGATATCGCCACCGCCGGTGTCATCGGTCTGATGATCGGCCTGCTGGGCATGGTCACCGACCGCCGCCCGGCCACCCGCGAGGCCGCCGAAGCGCTGGCTGCGCTGCTGGCGGGCATGGTCGCCACGCTGGTGGCTGCCTTCATCGGCGCGCTCAATCTCAATACCGTCATCATTGCTTCGCTGGTGGTGCTGCTGCCTGGCATGTCGCTGACCAATGCGGTCAATGAACTGGCCAGCCAGCACTGGGTATCGGGCACCGCACGTTTCGCCGGTGCGCTGACCACCATCATGAAACTCAGCGTCGGCGCGATGATCGCGGTGACCCTGGCCGATGTGCTGGGCCTGGAGCCGGTGATCCGTGCCACGCGGCCGCAGGGGCCATGGGTGGAATGGGGCTCGCTGCTGACCGCGGCATTCGCCTTTGCCATGCTGTTCAAGGCCAACCGCCGCGATTATCCGTGGGTGATGGCGGCCTCGGTGGCCGGTTATGCCATTTCCAAATTCGGTGGCCACGCCTGGGGCGCACCGGCCGGTATTTTCCTGTCCGCGATGCTGCTGACCGCCGGCGGTAATCTGTTTGGCCGCCTGGTCGGGCGCCCGGGCGCGATCATCCGCCTGCCGGGCATCATCATGATGGTGCCGGGCAGCACCAGCCTGCGCGGCGTGCTGACCCTGGTGCAGCAGCAGGACGTGGGCGCCGGGCAGAGCGTATTCCTCACCGTGCTCAACGTGGTGATGGCACTGGTGGCTGGCCTGCTGTTCGGCAACCTGCTGATGCCGGCCCGCAAAACCTTGTAGGTGTGGACCGTTGGTCCACACACCTTGATGCCCTTGGTGGGTGTGGACCGTTGGTCCACACGCCAGATAAAAAAACGCCGGCTTTCGCCGGCGTCTTTCATTCCAGCCTGATATTCGGCCTTACGCCTTCTTGATCAGGAAATCTTCCGGCTTCTTGCCGCCCTTGGCGGTCAGTTCGGCCATCCAGCGCGGCTGCTTGCCACGGCCGGTCCAGGTTTCCTTCGGGTTGGCCGGATTACGGTACTTCGGGGCAACCTTGCCCAGCTTGCGGCCTGCGGTCTTCGCCGGGGCCTTGGTGGCCTTCGTCGCCTTGCGGGCGCGCGGGGCGGCCGGGGCATCACCGAACAGTTCCTCGATGGTGTAACCCTCGGCCTTGGCCAGCTTGCTCAGCTGGGCACGCACCTTGGTGATCGGGCGACGCTTGGCCACGATGGTCTGCTGCTTCTTGGCGGTACGGATCAGGGCGCCCAGCTCGCGTGCCGACAGGCCGCTCAGGTCGATGCTCATCTACGATTACTCCGGAAACTGAATTAGGGACAGGGACGAGCCGGTCCTTGGCGTCGCGGGACAGAATAATGACGAATTAATCCCAGCACAAACATCGGCAGTCGCGACATGGTGGCCGGATGGCCCCAATGCGTCTATTTTGACCTGATTATGTCCGGCGCAGTTGCTGGTGCGCACAAAACAGGCAAAAAAAAGACCGGGGCAGGCCCCGGTCTCTCTGATCAGCCCTGCAGTCGCTGCAGCAGGGTGGTCTTGTCCAGGCTTTCCGCCTCGCTGGCACGGCGCGAACGGTATTCGAAGGTGCCGGCGGCCAGGCCGCGTTCGCTGACCACGACCCGGTGCGGGACGCCGATCAGTTCCATGTCGGCGAACATGGCGCCCGGGCGCAGGCCGCGGTCGTCCAGCGCCGCATCCAGGCCCGCATCGCGCAGTTCCTGCAGCAGGCCAGCCGCCGCTTCGGCCACGCCGGCGTCGCCCTTCGGGTTGATCACGCACACCACCACCTGCCACGGCGCCATCGCCTCGGGCCAGATGATGCCGGCGTCATCGTGGTTCTGTTCGATCGCCGCAGCGACCACGCGGGAAATACCGATGCCGTAGCAGCCCATCGCCATCACCGCGGCCTTGCCGTTCTCGTCCAGCACGGTGGCGTCGAGCGCGGCGGCGTACTTGCGGCCCAGCTGGAAGACGTGGCCGACCTCGATGCCGCGGGCGATCTTCAGCTCGCCGCCGTCGACTGCGCGGTCACCGGCCTGCACGTTGCGGATGTCGGCCACTTCCGGCTCGGCCAGGTCGCGACCCCAGTTGACGCCGGCCAGGTGGAAACCGGCCTCGTTGGCGCCGACCACGAAGTCGGCCATGGCTGCCACTTCACGGTCGGCCACCACGCGGATGGCCTTGGCCGGGGCGACCGGGCCGAGGAAGCCCGGCACGCTGCCCAGGAACTCGGCGATCTCCGCCTCACTGGCGAAGCGCTGGTCTTCCAGGCCGGCGACCTTGGCCAGCTTGATCTCGTTGACGTCATGGTCGCCACGGACCAGGGCCAGCACGAAGCCGGCTTCGGTCATCAGCGCCACCGACTTCACGGTGCGGGTCAGGTCGAGGCCGAGCAGGGCGGCGACGTCCTCGCAGGTCTTCTGCGTGGGGGTGTCCACCTTGCGCATGGTTTCGGCGGCAGCCGCGCGCGGTGCCGGGTCGGCGGCCACGGCCGCTTCCATGTTGGCGGCATAATCCGAGCCGGTGGAGAACACCAGCGCGTCTTCGCCCGAATCGGCGATCACGTGGAATTCCTGCGAGGCATCA
Organism: Stenotrophomonas sp. S41; assembly: GCF_016624625.1. Lineage (NCBI taxonomy): Bacteria > Pseudomonadati > Pseudomonadota > Gammaproteobacteria > Lysobacterales > Lysobacteraceae > Stenotrophomonas > Stenotrophomonas sp. S41. The sequence goes on from NZ_JACVTV010000015.1 coordinate 44,325, forward strand.
CCACCGATGGCGCCGGAATCGGCCTGGACCATGCGGAAATCGAGGCCGAGGCGGGTGAAGATGCGGCTGTAGGCCGCCTTCATGTTTTCGTATTCGCGCACCAGGCAGTCATCGTGCAGGTGGAACGAATAGGCGTCCTTCATCAGGAATTCGCGCGCGCGCATCACGCCGAAACGCGGGCGGATCTCGTCGCGGAACTTGGTCTGGATCTGGTAGAAGTTGACCGGCAGCTGCTTGTAGCTGGACAGCTCGCTGCGCGCGAAATCGCAGGCCGCTTCTTCAGCGGTGGGGCTGTAGCAGAAGGTCTGTTCCTTGCGGTCCTTGATCTTCAGCAGCTGCGGGCCGAACTTTTCCCAGCGTCCGGTCTGCTCCCACAGTTCCTTCGGCTGGATGGTCGGGATCTGGAATTCGACGGCGCCGGCGCGGTCCATTTCCTCGCGCACGATGCGCTCGACCTTGCGCAGCACGCGCAGGCCCAGCGGCGACCAGGTGTACAGGCCCGATGCCAGCTTGCGGATCATGCCCGCCCGCAGCATCAACCGGTGGCTGGTCAGCTCGGCGTCGCTGGGGGTTTCCTTGGTGGTGTGCAGGTGGAACTGGGAGAGGCGCATCGGCGGCTTCGGATAACGGCAGAGACGCCTATTCTGCCAGCCCGGCCGGGGGTTTGTACCGGCAGGGCTTGCAGCCCTGCACCCGCAGAGGCCACGGCTACAGCCGAAGCAACAGCAGAGGCTGGTTTCCTGAGGGGAGGCGGGGTGGGTCCAGTGGCAGGGGACGCCGTGAACCCCCCTCCGGGGTCCGGCCCAGCCGCTGGCGGCTGTGCGTTCGGGCGCTTGCGAAGCAGTGCTTCGCAAGCAAAGCGCCCTCACCCATGGGGGCTTGGTCGCGCCATCCATGGCGCTCACACCCCTGCCACCGGACCCACCCCGCCTTCGACAGTTTCCCGCGATCTGTCGGAGCACGGGGTCGGATCCCGTTGCTGCGCAACGGGCTCTGACCCCATTTGAATATCGATATCTGAGAGAAAAATCGTGTCGACCAAGGTCGACACCTACCAGCAGCAGGTTCCAACAGCCGCAGGAATCTGTCAGAGGTGGGGCGGTGTGGGCTTGCAGGACCGCAGGCGCCATGGATGGCGCCTACGAGCCCCCAGGGATGGGTTTACGGCGTGTCCTGCAAGCCCACACCGCCCCGCCATCCCACGGAATGCTGCTCTTGATCTTGCTTCGGCTGCTGCTTCGGCAGGTGCAGGGCTGCAAGCCCTGCCGAAAAACCCCTTAACCCGCCGGCGGGCAGTACGCCTTGATCGCCGCTTCGGCCAAGCCCTTCTGCGCGCTGCGCTGCTCCGGCGTCAACGCGGTATCGGCCTTGCCGTCCCCGTCGGTGTCCTGCATGACCTCCCCGTTGCCGTCCAGCAGGGCCACGTTGGCGCGGGCGGTGCTGCACTGCTCCGGCACCGGCTTGGCCTCGCTGGCCTCTGCCGCGGGCGCCTGGCCGCCGCGGGCCTGCTCCCGGGTTTCGTATTTGCCCCCGGCCGGCGGCGTCTCCGAATACTGGGTCACGCCCTTGGCATCCTTCCATTTGTAGACGGGTCCGGCCACCGCGTTGGCACTGGCCAACAGCAGCAGGCATCCCAGGCAGGACAAGGCACGCATGGCAAACTCCGCGGAATGGGCGTAGAACGCCGATTGCAGCATTGCCGCCGACGGCTGGCAAGTCGATTAAACTGGATTCCATGGACCCGATCACACCGCCGCCGCGCTCGCGCACGATTTACCTGCTGCCCAACCTGTTCACCACCGCCGGCCTGTTTTCCGGCTTCTACGCGATCATCGCGGCGGCCAATGGCGATTTCGTCAATGCCAGCATCGCCGTGTTCGTGGCAGCGGTGATGGATGGCCTGGACGGTCGCGTCGCGCGCCTGACCGGCACCAGCAGCGAGTTCGGCGTGCAGTACGACTCGTTGGCCGACCTGGTCAGCTTCGGCATGGCCCCGGCGCTGGTGATGTACCACTGGTCGCTGTCGGAGCTGAAGTACGACGGCGAACTGCTCGGCCGTCTCGGCTGGGCGGTGGCCTTCCTGTATGCCGCCTGCGCGGCACTGCGCCTGGCCCGCTTCAACACCCAGGTGGCAGTGGTCGACAAGCGCTGGTTCGTCGGCCTGGCCAGCCCGGCCGCGGCCGGCCTGATGATGTCCTTCGTCTGGGCCTTCGCCGATGGCAGCCTGGGCTGGAATGGCAACGAGCTGCGCTTCGTCGCGCTGGCCGTCACCGTGGTCGCGGCCCTGCTGATGGTCAGCCGCATCCGCTTCTGGAGCTTCAAGGGCGGTGCTGCCAAGGGCACCCGGTCCGACCGTGTGCCGTTCCTGGTGCTGGCGCTGGTGCCGATCGCCATCGCCATCGCGGTCATCGACCTGCCGCGCGTGCTGTTCGTGGTGGGCATCCTCTACGCGCTGTCCGGCCCGGTGATGTGGGCCCTGCAGCGCCTGCGCAAGAAGCCCGAGGCGGCGTGAGCAAGGACCTGCCCGTGTTGTGGTCCCCGGCCCAGCAGGCCTGGCTGCAGGCCATGGGCTACACCGTCTTCCACGATGGCCAGCTGGCCGCCGAGCTGGACGCGGCCCTGCAGCTGAGCGTGGCCGAGGCCGAAGCCGCGGCCGCACCGGTGCGCAGTGAAGCGCCACGGCAGCCGCAACGCCAGGCCGATGCGCCGACCGAACGCGCACCGGCCCCTTACGAACGCCCGGCACCGCCCGTTCGCACCACCCCGGTGGCGGCGCCGGATATGGCGCCGGCCGCATCGCGGCCGCTGCCCGGCGGCAACGCCCGGCAGCCGTCGGTACGCCTGCCTGACCGCCTGCAGATCGCGCTGCTGCGCGCATCGGGCTGCAACCCGAATGACCCGGCCACGCAGGCCCTGATGGACAGCTGGCCGCTGGAACAGCTGCGCCGCGATCCGAAGGCAAAGCGCGCGCTGTGGCCGCAGCTGCGCGCGCTGCGCAAGCGGGGCGCGCCGTGAGTGCGGTCGCCCGGCCGGGCCCGGTGTCGATGCGCGCCCTGCGCGAAAGCGACCTCAATGCGGTGATGGCCATCGAAGTGCGTGGCTATCCGTACCCTTGGACCCGCGGCATCTTCCTGGACTGCCTGCGCGCCGGCTACCCCGGCCTGGCCATGGAACGCGACGGCCTGCTGATCGGCTACGGCGTGCTGAGCCTGGCCGCCGATGAAGCCCACGTGCTCAACATCTGCATCGATCCGCTGGAGCAGTCGCATGGCCTCGGCCGGCAGCTGATGCGCGCACTGGTGCGCCTGGCCGGTGACCGTGGCGCGCAGCGCGTTTTCCTGGAAGTGCGGCCGTCCAATACCCCGGCGCTGGCGCTGTACCACAGCGAAGGGTTCAACGAGATCGGCCGCCGCCCGCGCTATTACCCGGCCGCCAACGGTCGTGAGGATGCGCTGGTGATGGCGATCGAGCTGGTCAACGACGACCTGCAGACGATGCCGCCGCTGTAACGGGGAAGGATTGCCGCTGCGCTCGCCGGGCATGGCCCGGCGCTACCGATGCATTGCTTACGCCATCCGCAGCGCCAGCACGCCAGCCACGATCAAGCCCGCCGCCAGCCAGCGCACCCGTGGCACGCGCTCGCGCAGCACGAACACCGAGATCATCAGCGCGAACAGGATCGACGATTCGCGTAGTGCCGACACCATCGCCACCGGCACCTGGGTCATCGCCCACAGCGCCATCGCATAGGACGCGGTGGTGCCGACACCACCGGCCAGGCCCAGCGGCCAATGCTGGCGCGCGTAGGCCAGCACTGCGCCACGTCGGGTGTACAGCGCCCATGCCGGCAGCGGCAGGCCTGACAGCAGGAACAGCCACAGCGTGTAGGCCAGCGCGCTGCCGGACTGGCGTGCGCCCTGTGCATCGACCAGCGTGTAGGTGGCGATCATCAACGCCGTCAGCAGTGGCAGGCCGAGCTGGCCGCGACGTGCGCCCAGCGCCATGCACAGGATGCCGGTGCTGACCAGGACCACGCCCAGCCACGCCGCTGGCGGCAACGACTGGCCGAACAGGCTGCCGGCCAATGCGACCAGGATCGGCGCGCAACCGCGCATCAGCGGGTAGGCCAGGCTCATGTCCACCTGCTGGTAGCAGCGTGCGACCAGGCCGTAATAGGTCACCTGCAGCAGCACCGACGCCGCCAGCCACGGCCAGCTGTCCGCCGCGGGCATGGGCAGCAAGGGCAGGGCGGCAGCTGAGAGCAGCGCAGCGCTGCCGGTCACCAGCACCGTGCCGAGAAATTTGTCCGGCCCGCGTTTGACGATCGCGTTCCAGCTGGCATGCAGGGCAGCAGCGGCCAGGACCAGCAGGAAGAGGGAAAGCGGCATCACCCGATGATGCCATGTGGCAGAAAGGGAAACGCCGGGCAATGCCCGGCGTTTCTTGAAACGATGTGCCAACCAAGGTTGGCAGCTACTCAGCCGTTACAGCTTCGCGCGCTGTTCCTGCAGGCCGGCCAGCTGGGTGTTCCAGTCAACCAGACGCACGCGCTCCTGCTCGACCACGGCCGGCGGCACCTTGTCGGTGAACTTGGCCAGCTTGGCCTCGCTCTTTTCCTTCTCGCTTTCCACGCGCTTGATTTCCTTGTCCAGGCGCGCGCGCTCGGCATCAAGATCAACCAGGCCTTCCAGCGGCACCAGCAGCTTCAGCTCGCCCACGATCGCGGCGGCGGCCGGCGGCGCGCTTTCGCCTTCGCCCAGCCACTGGATGCTGTCCAGCTTCAGCAGGAACGACAGCGAGGCGCTGAAGCGTTCGATGCGCACACGGTCCAGCTCCAGACCAGCCTGCAGGCGCAGCGGCACCAGCTTGGACGGGGCCACGTTCAGTTCACTGCGCACGCGGCGCACGGCACTGATCACGGCCTTCAGCCATTCCACGTCGGCCTCGGCCTGGGCGAAATCACCGGCGAATTCGTCGGCGGTCGGGTACGGGCGCAGCGACAGCGTGGTTTCGGCCAGGCCCAGGCGGGGGGCCAGCTGCTGCCACAGCTGTTCGGTGATGAACGGGGTGAGCGGGTGCAGCAGGCGCAGCAGCGCTTCCAGCACGTACAGCAGGGTGTGGCGGGTGCTGTCGGCGTCGGCGGCGTCGCCACCGTTCAGTGCCGGCTTGCTCAGTTCCAGGAACCAGTCGCAGAACTCGTTCCAGGCGAACTCATACAGGCACTGCGCCAGCAGGTCGAAGCGGTAGTTGGCGTAGTGACCCTGCGCCTCGGCGGAGACCGCGGCCAGGCGCGCCAGGATCCAGCGCTCGGCATCGGTGCGCGGCTGCGGCACGCCGTTGAACGCGGCACCCTCGGTGTTCATCAGGGTGAAGCGGCTGGCGTTCCACAGCTTGTTGCAGAAGTTCTTGTAGCCCTCGGCGCGGTTCATGTCGAACTTGATGTCGCGGCCGTGGGTGGCCAGCGCGGCGATGGTGAAGCGCAGCGCATCGGCACCGTGGGCGGCGATGCCGTCCGGGAACTCCTTGCGGGTGGCCTTCTCGATCTTCTCCACCATCTTCGGCTGCATCAGGCCGCCGGTGCGCTTGGCCACCAGGTCGTCGATGGCGATGCCGTCGATGATGTCCAGCGGGTCGAGCACGTTGCCCTTGCTCTTGGACATCTTCTGGCCCTGGCCGTCGCGGATCAGGCCGGTGAAGTAGACGTCCTTGAACGGGATCTTCCCGGTCAGGTTGTCGGTGGCCATGATCATGCGCGCCACCCAGAAGAAGATGATGTCGAAGCCGGTGACCAGCACCGACGACGGCAGGTAGCGGTCGAAGCCACGCTCGGCCATGGCCTGCGCGTTCGGCCAGCCCAGGGTGGAGAACGGCCAGATCTGCGAGGAGAACCAGGTCTCCAGCACGTCGCTTTCCTGGCTCAGCACCACGTCGCTGCCCAGATTGTTCTTCGCGCGCACTTCGTCTTCGCTGCGGCCCACGTAGCAGCTGCCGGTGGCGGCATCGAACCAGGCCGGAATGCGGTGGCCCCACCACAGCTGGCGGCTGATGCACCAGTCCTGGATGTTGTTCATCCAGTGGCGGTAGGTGTTGATCCAGTTCGGCGGCACGAAGGCGATGCTGCCGTTCTCGACCAGCTCCAGGCCACGGCGCGCCAGCTCGTCCATCTTCACGAACCACTGGTCGGTCAGGTAGGGCTCGATCACCTGCCCGGTGCGGTCGCCGCGCGGCACCTGCAGCTTGTGCGCCTTGGTCTCGACCAGGATGCCCAGGTCTTCCAGTTCGCCCAGCACGGCCTTGCGCGCTTCGTAGCGGTCCATGCCCTGGAAGCGTTCGGGTGCGTTTTCATTCAGCGCCGCCACCGGGGTGAACAGGTTGATCATCGGCAGGCTGTGGCGCACGCCCACCTGGTAATCGTTGAAATCGTGCGCCGGGGTGACCTTGACCACGCCGGTACCGAACGCGCGGTCGACATAGTCGTCGGCGATCACCGGCACGCGGCGGCCGGTCAGCGGCAGCACCACGCTCTTGCCGATCAGGTGGGCATAGCGCTCGTCTTCGGGGTGCACCATCACCGCGGTATCGCCCAGCAGGGTTTCCGGGCGGGTGGTGGCCACGACCAGGTAATCGCGGGTTTCGCGCAGGGTTTCCACGCCGTCGGCATCGCGCTCGACGTGCTCGTAGCTCAGGCCTTCGTCCAGCGTGTAGGCGATCGACCACAGGAAACCGTCTTCCTCGGCGCTCTCCACTTCCAGGTCCGAGATCGCCGTCTTCAGCACCGGATCCCAGTTGACCAGGCGCTGGCCGCGGTAGATCAGGCCCTGTTCGTGCCAGCGCACGAAGGCCTCGATCACCGCTTCGGACGGCTGCGGGTCCATGGTGAAGGTGCTGCGCGACCAGTCGGCCGAGGTGCCCAGGCGGCGCATCTGCCGCTCGATGATGTCACCGGACTGCTGCTTCCACTCCCAGACCTTGCCGATGAAGCCTTCGCGGCCCAGCGAATCGCGGGTCTCGCCCTTGCCTTCCAGCGCCAGGTTGCGGCTGACCACCATTTCGGTGGCGATGCCGGCATGGTCGGTACCGACCTGCCACAGCGTGTCGTAGCCGCGCATGCGGTGGTAGCGCACCAGCGCGTCCATCAGGGTCTGCTGGAAGGCATGGCCCATGTGCAGGGTGCCGGTCACGTTCGGCGGCGGCAGCAGGATGGTGTAGGGCTCGCCCTTGCCGGACGGCTTGAAGTGGCCGGCCTTCTCCCAGGCCTCGTAGAGGTCGGTCTCGAAGGACTTCGGGTCGTAGCTGGAGGCGAGTTGGGTCATGCGGGGGAACCAGGAGGTAATCGTTGAAGGATCAGGGCAGCGGGGCGGCCCATCAAGGGGGCCACGCCGCGCTCACATGTCGTGCTTGTTCAGGTCGTAGCCGGCGGTCTTGTACTGGCGCCAGCGTTCGCGCAGCGGTTCGCGCGCTTCCGGGTCGGCCGGCACCACTTCCAGCACGCGCTCGCACTGGCCCAGCCAGGGTTCGTCGCGCAGGTTGATCACCAGCGGGCGCATCGGCGCCTCGTCCCCGGGGATGGAAATCAGCACCACGGCCTCTTCCTCGTCCACGTCCTCGCCGACGATCTGGTGCGGGATGTAGGCATCCTCGTCGAACGACCAGAGCAGTTCGTCCAGCTCTTCGGCCTGGGCCTGGTCGCGGGCCAGCACCAAGGCGGGCAGCCCGGCATCGTTGGCCTTGCGCGCCAGTTCGCAGACCAGGCGCAGCGGCTCGGTCAGGAAGCGGGGCTTGGCGATCAGGTAGAAATCAGCGCGGGGCATGGCAGGGTCCGGGTCGGGCAGGGGCCCGGCGTGCCGGGCAGGGGCAGGCCGGAGGATGCCCCGGCCGGCGGGCGCCGGCCAGGGGCAGGTACGGCATCAGGCGCGGGCGACCTGGTCCAGCAGCCACTGGCTCAGCAGGCCGACCGGGCGGCCGGTGGCCATGCCACGCTTGCCTTCGTCGCTGGCCACGCCGGCGATGTCCAGGTGAGCCCAGCGCTGGCCTTCGGCGAAGCGCGACAGGAAGCAGCCGGCGGTGATGGCGCCGGCCCAGCGGCCGCCGATGTTGTAGACGTCGGCGAAGCTCGAATCCAGCATCGGCTGGTACTCATCCCACAGCGGCAGGCGCCAGGCGCGGTCGAACACGTGCTCGCCGGCGGCCAGCAGCTCGTTGGCCAGGTCGTCGTGCTTGCTCATCAGGCCGGCGGTCTGGTGGCCCAGGGCGACCAGGCAGGCGCCGGTCAGGGTGGCCACGTCGACCAGCGCGGCCGGCTCGAAGCGCTGCGCGTAGGTCAGGGCGTCGCACAGGATCAGGCGGCCTTCGGCGTCGGTGTTGCCGACTTCGATGGTCTTGCCCGACATCGAGGTGATCACGTCGGACGGGCGGTAGGCATTGCCGTCGATGGCGTTTTCCACCGCCGGCACGACCACCACCAGGTTCAGCGGCAGCTTGGCCTTCACGGCGGCGACGAAGGTGCCGATGACGTTGGCGCCACCGCACATGTCGTACTTCATCTCCTCGATGCCGCCCTGGGTCTTCAGGTTCACGCCACCGGTATCGAAGGTGATGCCCTTGCCGACCAGCACGTACGGCTTGGCGTCGCCGCCACCGGACCACTTCAGCACGACCAGGCGCGGGCGGTTGGCCGAACCACGAGCCACGGCCAGCAGCGAGCCCATGCCCAGCGCTTCCATCTGGTGCTCGTCGAGGATCTCGGCTTCGGCGCCGTCGTGCTCGCCGGCAAACTTCACGCCCACTTCAGCCAGGTAGGCCGGGGTGCAGTAGTTCGGGGGCAGGTTGCCCAGCTCGCGGGCGAACTCGACACCGGCGGCGATGGCCTGGCCCTGGGCCAGGGCCTGGGCGTCGTCACCAGCAATGGCCAGCTGGGCCAGGCCGGCGTCATCGGCCTTCTTCTTGCCCAGGGTGGCGGTGTAGCGGTAGGCGGCGTGGTCGGCGGCGATCACCGCCTGGCGGATCGCCCAGGCCGCGTCGCGGTCCTTCACGGCCACTTCGGACAGGGTGAACAGCGCGCTGCGGGCGGCGCCGGCCTTGAGCGCGCGCACGGCGTCGCCGACGGCCTTCAGGTACTGCGGCACGCCGAAACGGGCGGCTTCGCCGAGGCCGACCACCAGCACGCGCGGGGCGCTGACGCCCGGCAGGTCATGCAGCAGGGTGGTGGCGCCGGTCTTGCCGGACAGGTCGCCGCGCTGGGCCAGGGCGGCCAGGCGGCCACCGCTGGCGGCGTCCAGGGCCTGGGCGGCCGGGGTCAGGGAGTGGTCGGCATAGGCGCCGACGACCAGGCAGTCGACGCCGGCGGCGGCCGGCGCGAGGTGGTTCAGGGTGAATTCGAGGGCCATTGAGCAGATTCCATTGGCGAGTCCGTACAATCGCAGGCCGTTTACGCCCAGACAGTAGACTGGGCGGCACCGCGAACGAACCCCAGAGTTTAAACCACCGCCCCATGCTGAAGCTCGACCGATACCTGCTGGGCGATTTCGTCCAGAGTTTCCTGGCTACCCTGATCGTCCTGCTGGTGGTCAGCGTGGGCGGCGTGCTGGTGGACATCCTCGGCAACATCGCCGACGGACGGCTGCCGGCCAAGCTGCTGTTCTCGCAGCTGGGCCTGCAGTTCATCGCCTACATGCCGCTGATCCTGCCACTGGCACTGATGCTGGGCCTGCTGCTGTCCATCGCCCGCCTGTACCGCGATTCGGAAATGGCGGTCATCACGGCCATTGGCGTGGGGCCCAAGCGTCTGCTGCGGCCGCTGCTGATGCTGGTGGTGCCGGTGGTGCTGCTGGTCGGCGCCTGCTCGCTGTGGCTGGGCCCCTGGGCCGGCCGCACCGCCGAGCAGATGATCCAGGACGCCAACCGCAGCGTGCTGATGGCCGGGCTGGAGCCGGGCCGCTTCACCCCGCTGCCCAATGGCGGGGTGGTCTACCTGTCCTCGATTTCGCCCGATGGCACGAAGCTGGGCCGCGTGTTCCTGCAGCGGCAGAAGGATGACCGCCTGGAGGTGGTGTCCGCCGCCGGCGGCCGCATGTTCTTCGAGGGCAAGCAGCAGCGCTTCCTGGAGCTGGATGACGGCCACCAGGTGGAGGGCCCGCTGGCCGGCGCGCTGGATTACCGCCTGGCGACCTTCGCCCGCAATGATGTGGCTCTGCCCGACGGCGCCCAGGCCAAGGAGGAGGATGACCCCGAGCTGATGCCGACCCTGCAGCTGCTGGGTGACGACCGCGCCGAGGCCAAGGCCCAGCTGCACCGCCGCGTCGCCCCGCCGCTGATCGCCCTGGCCTTCGCCCTGCTGACCGTGCCGCTGGGCCGCAGCTCGCCGCGCCAGCAGCGCTATGGCCGGATGATGCTGGCCCTGCTGGCCTACATGGTCGGCACCAACCTGATGTTCATCGGCAGTGGCTGGATCGCCAACGGCAGGATTCCGCCTGCCGTCGGCCTGTGGTGGCTGACCCTGCCGCTGCTCGGCTTCGCGCTGTGGATGTATTTCCGCGATGGCCGCCTGGCGCGCCCGAAGGGAGCCCGCGCATGAAGCTGCGACCGATGCGTTTCGATTTCTACCTGGGCCGTGCGGTGTTCACCACCGTGCTGCTCACCTGGGCGGTGTTGACCGGCCTGGACGTGGTGATGGCCTTCTCCGGTGAGTTCAAGGACATCGGCAAGAACGGCTATTCGCTGGGGCATGCCGCGGCCTGGGTGCTGTACACCGTGCCGCGCCGGGCCTACACCTTCTTCCCGACCGCCGCGGTGATCGGCGCGCTGATGGGCCTGGGCCAGCTGGCCGCCACCTCCGAGCTGACCGCGCTGCGCGCGCTGGGCCTGTCGCGCAAGCGCCTCAGTGTGTCGGTGGCGATCGCCCTGTCGCTGCTGACCGGCGTGATGGTGATCAGTGCCGAGACCCTTGGGCCGTGGGGCCAGAACCGCGCCGATGCGCTGAAGATGAGCGCCAAGTGGGGCACCGATGTGACCACGGCCCGTTATTCGGGCCTGTGGGCACGCGAGGGTGACACCTTCCTCAACGCTGCCAGCGGCGAAGAGCAGCTGGTCGGTGACAAGGGCACGCGGCTGATCCTGCGTGACGTGCGCCTGTACCGCATCGCCGAGGACGGCAACATCGCCTCGCTGACCCACGCCGCCACTGCCGAGCATGACAGGGACGGCTGGGTGCTGACGGGGGTCAAGCGTGACACCTTCGCCGAGCGTGGCGCGACCCGCGAGGAAGCCGCACGCGAGCCCTGGGATTCCAAGCTGGATGCCGGCGCGCTGGCGACCGGCATCGCCAAGCCGCGCAACCTGAAGTTGAGCGAGTTGAGCACCAGCATCGAATACCGCGAGCGCAACGGCCTGGATGCCCGCGATTTCGAGGATATCTACTGGAGCCGCTGGTTCTACCCGCTGAATGTGCTGGCGCTGTGCCTGGCCGCCGTGCCGTTCGCGTTCGGTTCGCTGCGCAGCGGCGGCATGGGCAAGCGCCTGTTCCTGGGCATCCTGTTCGCGCTGGGCTTCTGGCTGCTGCAGCTGTTCTTCGGGCGTATGGCCGGTGCGCTGAAATTCGATTACCGCATTGCCTACGCGTTGCCGCCCATCGTCATGCTGGCGGTGTCCGGCTGGCTGTTCCGGCGCAGGTAGCAGCGCCGGTCTTCACCGCGCGGGCGCATGCGGCGCCCGCACGCTCCACCCCAAGGATGAACACTTTCAAGGATGAACATGCTCTTCAAACGCCTGCTTCCTGCTGTTGCCGCCCTGTTCCTGCTGGCCGGCTGCAGCCGCTCGGTCGACTTCGAGATCGACAACCCCACCGATGAGCCGGTGACCCTGTCGATCGACGCGCAGCCGCATCTGATTCCGCCGCACACCGCGGTGCCCATCAGCCTGGAGCCGGGCCAGTACCGCCTGCAGAGCAGCAAGATCGGCAGCGTGCGCATGGTGGTGTACGCCGGCGGCATCGGTGGCCTGATCAACCCGACGCTGAGCGAGTACGTGATCGTGACCGAGCAGTACGTCACCAGCAAAACCAATTCCGGTGGCCTGGTGTCCAAGGTCGAGTTGAATGACGTGGTGATCGACGGCCCGTACGTGAAGGTGACCGGCTTCTTCATTCCGCGCCGCTGGGATGTTGGCCTGCTGGGCGAGCTGCCGACCACGGTGGTGTCCAACAGCCCGGATACCTCGTCTGATTACCGGACCAAGCTCTTCAACGTGCCCGGCTTCTTCGAGTATCTGGAAGCGGAGGACGAACTGAAGGAAGCGTTTGGCCCGGATGGCTACCGGACGCCGGACGCGACGGTCGAGTACACCGCGGCCACCCTGCCGGAACTGCCGGCCGCCTTCGAGGACAAGGGCAAGCCGATGCGCGAACTGTATGCGCAGTACCTGGCGGCCAGCGATGCCGGTGAGCAGAAGCGCCTGAAGAAGGCCAGCCTGAAGCTGTGGCAGGACTTCGGCGCGACCCGCGCGGCCTTGAATGGAAAGATCCCGGTCGCCGACGACGTCAAGGCGACGGCGTTCTCGTCGCAGTTCTTCGAGCTTTGGACACAGCCGGCGGTGATCCTGCCGGAAGGCTGACCCGTAGCGTCGAGCTTGCTCGACGGCCGTGCACCGCAGTCGAGCAAGCTCGACTCTACGTGGCTAGCGCCGGGCCATGCCCGGCGGGTTCTCTCAGCGCTTGGGCATCCGCACCACGCGGGTACCGCTGGCGCGGTCGTGCCAGGTCAGGCGCTGCCGGTCCAGCCACGCCCACCAGAAGCCCAGCCCACCCAGCAGCAGCGACAGCGTGGCCACCGCGAAGCGCAGCCACAGCTGGCGGCGGCGCAGCGGCGTGCCATCACGCGATTCCAGCTTCAGTCGCCACGGCCGCATGCCCAGGGTCTGCCCGCCGCGGCGCCAGCTGGCCGTGGCGTACCACCCGGTCACTGCCCAGCACACCGCCCACAGCAGCCACTGCCAGGCGCTGAAGGGCGCGATGTTCTCGCGCTGCGCATGGCCGCTGAAGGTATAGGCCAGGGTGAACAGCGTGCCGGCCAGCATCCACAGCGCCAATACCGGCAATGCGTCATAGACCATCGCCAGCACGCGCCACGGCAGCAGCGCACGCGGGCGGGGCGTTTCGGTGGCGGCCGCAGTGGCCGCGTCGGGGGCAGGGCGGGACATGCGCCGAGCATACGCAAAGCTGGCCGCGCCCGCAGTGGCCCTCGTATCCTGCACGCATGGCCGTCATTTCCACCCCTGCCGAACGCCGCCAGCTGGTCACCCAGCTGCCGGAACTGCGCGCCGACGACAGCGTGCGCATCCAGCGCTTCCTCGATGCGATCTGGGCCGAGAACGGCCTGGCCCGCGCCACCCTGGACAGCTACCGGCGCGACCTGGAAGGGCTCGCGCGCTGGATGGATGGCCGCGAGGGCGGCCTGGCCGGCATCGAACGCCCGGGCCTGTTCGATTACCTGGCCTGGCGCACCCGCCATGGCTGGTCGCCGCGCAGCAACGCGCGCCTGCTGTCGGCGCTGCGCGCGTTCTTCGCCGATGGGGTGCGCCGCGGCGAGCGCAGCGAAGACCCCAGCGCGCTGCTGGACCCGCCCAAGCTGCCCCGGCTGCTGCCCAAGGCGCTGGCCGAAAGCCAGATCGACGCGCTGCTGGCCGCGCCGGACATCGACAGCCCGCTGGGCCTGCGCGACCGCGCCATGCTGGAGCTGATGTACGCCGCCGGCCTGCGCGTGAGCGAGCTGGTGCTGCTGCCGGCCACCGCGGTCAACCTGCGCCAGGGCGTGCTGCGGGTGACCGGCAAGGGCAGCAAGGAGCGCCTGGTGCCGCTGGGCGAGGAATCGCAGCATTGGCTGGAACGCTACCTGCAGCAGTCGCGACCGCAGCTGGTGGGCAAGGGCAAGGTGCATGCGCTGGCCGACGGGCAGACACCGTTGTTCATCGAGCCGAGCCTGCATGCGCTGACCCGGCAGGCGTTCTGGCACCTGGTCAAGCGCCATGCGCAGGTGGCCGGCATCGATCCGGCGCGGATCAGCCCGCACGGCCTGCGCCACAGCTTCGCCACCCACCTGTTGAACCGGGGCGCGGACCTGCGCGCGCTGCAGATGCTGCTGGGTCACAGTTCACTGTCCACCACCCAGATCTACACCCTGGTGGCGCGCGAACACCTGCAGAAGCTGCACGCACGGCATCACCCGCGCGGCTGAACGGAGCGCACGACGCGTCACCCGGGGCGTGCGCGCGGTCGCGGCCCGTCACACGGGCCTGTGTCAGAATCCGGGGTCTGATTCCCAGCGGATTGCCCATGTTCCGATTTGCCATCGCTGCACTGTTCAGCGCGGTCAGCCTGACCGCCTGCGCCCAACCGGCTCCGCCCACCGCCAAGGCCGCCGCGGCCGCCAAGGCCAGCCCGGCCGCCAACGGCGCCTCCGAACAGACGGTGCGCGCCGCACTCGCCACGCTCATCCCCGGTTCCAAGGTGGATTACATCGGCTCGGCGCCGTTCCCCGGCTTCCGCGAAGTGCTGGTGTCCGGCCAGCTGCTGTACGTGTCCGACGACGGTCGCTACCTGTTCCAGTCGCAGCCCTACGACATCCAGGCCAAGGGCCCGGCCAACAGCGAGGGCCTGCTCGGCTACCGCCGCGACCTGCTGGCCAAGGCCAACCACGGTGACCGCATCGTGTTCGCCGCGCCCAATGCGAAGTACACCATCAGCGTGTTCACCGATATCGAGTGCGGTTACTGCCGCAAGCTGCACCAGGACATCGCCGAACTCAACCGCAACGGCATTTCCGTTGAATACCTCGCGTTCCCGCGCATGGGCCTGGGCAGCAAGGATTACGTCGACATGATCTCGGTCTGGTGCGCCGCCGATCGTCGCCAGGCACTTACCAACGCCAAGCGTGGTGGCAGCGTGCCGGCGAAGAACTGCACCAACCCGGTGGCCATGCAGTACGCGCTGGGCCAGCAGCTGGGCGTCAATGGCACGCCGGCGATCTTCGCGGCCGATGGCACCCAGCTGGGCGGCTATCTGCCGCCGGCGCAGCTGCGTGCGGCGCTGGAAAAGCTGTCCGCCAAGCGCTGACCGCAACGTCGCCGGGCATGGCCCGGCGGATGTTGAATCCATGGGGAAAGCCGGGGACGCGATGCGTCCCCGGCTTTTTCCTTATTTCAGGCCATCACTGACCGCCTTGGTCAGCGTGCCCTGCGCATCGTCACCACTGAATTCCCAGACGAATGCACCACCCAGGCCCTGCGTTTTCACGTAGCCCATCTTGCGGGTGATGTTGGCCGGGGTGTCGAAGCTCCACAGCGTGCTGCCGTTGTAGATCCAGGTGGCACCGGCGGTATTGTCGGTATAGCCCTGCCAGGCCAGATTCTTCAGCACCTTCCAGTCTTCGATGCCGGCCTCGTAGGTACCCGGTGCGGCGCCGCTGGCGGTCTGGTACATGCCGTTGTTGCCGCTGGCCACCCCGGTCCAGCCACGGCCGTAGTAGCCAATGCCCAGGTTGAGCTTGGCTGCGGGCACGCTGCGGCTGATGAAGGCCTCGATGGCGTCGTTGCTGTTGTACAGCTTCTGGTCGCCGGTGGATGGATCATCCGGCGAATCGAACAACGCCGACTGGTGATTGGTCTTCGCATCCCACGCGCCGTGGAAGTCGTACGTCATCACGTTGATGTAATCCAGGTACGGGTGGTACGCCGCCGGGTCGGTGACGCGGACCTTGTCGATGCCCGCACCCACGGCCACCGTCAGCAGCAGGCCCGGTCGCACCGCATCGAGCTGGCGGCGGAACTCGGCCATCAGCGCGGTGAAGTTGGCGTTGTCCTCCGGCTTGCCGCACTCGATGCCGCAGGCCACCGGGTATTCCCAGTCGATGTCGATGCCGTCGAACACACCCAGCGCCGCGCCGGTACCACCGGCACCGTCGGTCACCGGCAGGTTGCCCTTGATGTAGGCATCGATGCAGGAGGCCACGAAGGCCTGGCGGTTTTCCGGGCGTGCCGCGCTGGAGAAGCCGCGTGACCAGGTCCAGCCGCCCAGCGAGATCAGCACCTTCAGGTTCGGGTACTTGGCCTTGAGCTGCTTGAGCTGGTTCCAGTTGCCGCGCAGCGGCTGGTCCCAGGTGTCGGCGCCGCCGCTCACGCTCTCACCCGCGCCGAAGGCCTTGCTGTAATCGGCGAACGCATCGCCGCCGGCGCCGGTGTTGGGGTCCGAGGCCTGGGTGATGCCCACTTCGCAGCGGTTGTTGCGCACGTTGCCGAAGGCGTAGTTGATGTGGGTCAGGCGCGCGGCCGAGCCGCTGCTGTCGATGTTCTTCACCCGGTAGTTGCGGCCGTAGATGCCCCACTGGGTGAAGTAGCCGATGACCCGCTTGCCGGTGCCGCCACTGTCACCGGCCAGCGTGGTAGCGCTGATCTCGGTGCCCTGCGCCGAGGCGTTGCCGGCGTTGTCGCGGGCGCGTACGCGGTAGCGGTAGGTGGTCGAGGCGGTCAGGCCGCCATCGACGTAGCTGGCGCTGGACGGCGAGCCGACCAGGCTGCCGTTGCGGTACACGTCGTAGCCGGCCAGGCCGCTGCCGCCGGTGTTGTCGGTGGACGGGCTCCAGCTCAGCGCGATGCTGCTGGCGGTGCGGGTGCCCACGGCCAGCCCGCCGGGCACGCTGGGCGCGGTGGTATCGCCGCTGGCCGCGTTGACGGTGATGGTGATGGTGGACGTGCTGGTGGTGGCGTTGTTGTTGTCGGTGGCCACCGCGCGCAGGGTGTGGCTGCCGGCGCTGGCGTTGGCCCAGCTGGCGCTGTAGGGCGCGCTGGTGTCGACCCCGATCGAGCTGCCATCGCGGAAGAACTCGACCTTGCTGACGCTGCCGTCCGGGTCGCTGGCCGTGGCGCTGACGGTGACCGTGCTGCCGGCGCTGAAGGTGGCGCCATTGGCCGGCGAGGTCAGGCTGACCACCGGCGGCTGGTTGGCGCCGCTGCCATCACAGGCGCCGAGGTTGGTGTAGTAGGGCGCCCCGGCCGGGTGGTCCGGCGGTGCGTTCCAGATGTCCTGGTTCGCCCGGTACAGGACCCCTCCCTTCTGCAGGGTGTCGCCGGCCCGGTAGATTTTGGCCTGGTCCCACTGCGCCACGCCGGCACAGCTGGCGGCCTGGGCCAGGCCGGGCAGGGCGGCCGCCCCGGCGGCCAGGGCCAGCAGCCAGGCCAGGCGGCGCGGGCGGGGTGAATGGGAGGAACGTTCGGCACTGCGTACATCGGCACTCTGCACAAGCTTGTCGTACATGGTGTGTCTCCGACTTCCGGTGGCGCGCGGGCCGGATGGCGCCGCGCGTGACGCAGGTCCGGACGTCGCCCGGGAGGGGGGCGACGGTGGGGGCGGCGGCGGCCAGGGTGGCGGCGTAGCGCTGGGCTTCCAGCTCGGCGGC
>NZ_JACVTV010000160.1:0-7241 GCF_016624625.1 Stenotrophomonas sp. S41
GGCCCGGGCGGCCGGGGCCGGGGCGCCCCCCCCGCGGGGGGGGGCCCGGCGCTACCGTTACGGCGTTGACATCGAATACGGCGCCTGCGCGCCCTGCCCCGGCCATTCCTTGTTCGGTTCGGCCTGCATGGTGAAGGTCAGTTCGCCACCGGCCAGGATCTCGTCATGGCGCAGGAAGGTGCGCTGCAGCGGCCTGCCGTTGAGGCTCACGCTGCCCACATAGGTGTGCTTGTCGTCCAGGCCGTTGGCCACGATCGTGAACGTCTTGCCGTTCGGCAGGCGCATCGCGGTCTTCGGCAGGAACGGACGGCCGAGGATGTACTCGCCCGAACCCGGTGCCACCGGATAGAAGCCCAGCGCGGTGAACACGTACCACGCCGACATCTGGCCGACGTCGTCGTTGCCGGCCAGTCCATCGGGGCGGTCGGCGTACTGCGTGTCCATGATCTGCTTCAGGCGGGCCTGGCTGCGCCACGGCTGGCCGGCGTACGAATACAGGTAGGCCACGTGGTGGCTGGGTTCGTTGCCGTGCGCGTACCAGCCGATCAGGCCGGTGATGTCTTCCATGTGCTCGAAGATGGACGGATCGACTTTGGCGTTGAACACCTCATCCAGCCGTGCCAGCAGCTTGTCGCTGCCACCGTGCGCTGCGGCCAGACCGGCCACATCCTGCGGCACGTACCAGGAATACTGCCAGGCATTGCCTTCGGTGTAGTCGGTGCCGTAACCGCTGGCACTCGGGTCGAACGGCGTGCGGAAGCTGCCATCGCGCTTGCGCGCGCGCATGAAGCCGGTGTCCTTGTCGAACGCGTTGCGCCAGTTGCCGGCACGCTTGTCGAAGGTGGTGGCGACGTCGGTCCTGCCCATCGCCTGCGCCATGCGCGCGATGGTCCAGTCATCGAAGGCGTATTCCAGCGTCTTGCTGGCGGCCTCACCTTCCTCATCGATCGGCACATAGCCCAGCTCGCGATACTGCGCGATGCCGTCGTAGGGACCGTAGTTGGCCGTCTCGACCATGGCCTTCAGCGCCTTGTCGACGTCGAAGCCACGGATGCCCTTGACGTAGGCATCGGCGATCACTGGCACCGCGTGGTAGCCGATCATGCACCAGTCTTCCAGACCGTGGAACGACCACACCGGCAGCATGCCATAGGGGCTGTGGTCGTGGTGGGCCAGCATCGAATTGATGAAATCGCTGTTGCGCTTCTCCGGCTGCACCAGGGTCAGCAAGGGATGGAGGGCGCGGTAGGTATCCCACAGCGAGAAGGTCGAGTAGTTGGTGTAGCCCTCGGCCTTGTGCACGGCATTGTCGGCGCCGCGGTACTGGCCGTCGGCATCCATGAACAGCGTCGGCCCCAGCAGGGTGTGGTACAGCGCGGTGTAGGCGCTGCGCCGTGCATGTTCCGGCGCATCGATATCCAGCACCGACAGCGCCTTCGTCCACTCCTGCTTCGCCTGCGCACGCACACGGTCGAAATCGAAGTCGGACACTTCGGCGTCGAGATTGGCGATGGCACCGGCCTCGCTGACCGGCGAGATCGCGACCTTCACGATCAGCGGCGCATCCAGCTTGCCGAAATCGAAGGTGCCGACCAGCTGCCGTCCCTCGATCTGCGCACGCTGCTTCGGATCCTTCTCACCCGGAGGCGCGAAGCCCTTGTAGACGATGTCCTTCTCGGTGCTGTGCAGCTCGTGGCTGGTCAGCGGCCGCGAGAAGCGCATCGCGAAATACAGCTGGCGACCCGCCGCCCAGCCGCGCGTTTCGCGGAAGCCGGTGACGGTGCCGTCGTCGCGGACGCGCACCCGCGACCACAGGATCTTGCCCGGGTAGTCGTACATGCTGGTGCGCATGTCCAGCAGCATCTTCGCGTCGGTGCCCTTGGGGAAGGTATAGCGATGCACGCCGACGCGGGCGCTGGTGGTCAGCTCGGCGCGCACCTTGTAGTCGTCGAGGGTGACCGCGTAGTAGCCGGGCTCGGCCTTCTCGTCGTCATGGCGGAACTGCGAGGCATAGCCGCTGCGCGGTTTTTCCGGATCGCCGCGTTCCAGGCCGGGCTCGCCGGTGAACGGCATCACCAGGATATCGCCCAGGTCCGAATGACCGGTGCCGGAGAAATGCGTGTGCGAGAAGCCGACGATGCTGCTGTCGTCGTAGCGGTAGCCGGCGGCCCAGCCATAGGCCTTTTCGCGAGGCTGGATGCGCGTGTCCGGGCTGAGCTGGACCATACCGAACGGCACCGTGGCACCCGGGTAGGTATGCCCTTCCCCACCGGTGCCGATGAAGGGGTCGACCGAGGCATAGGCCTTGTCGGCGGCGGACCGAGCAGGGGCGGCACCGGCCAGACCGGAAACGAACATCGCCGAGGCAGCGACAGCGAGCAGGAAACGACGTTGCGACAGGGGCATCGGCATTTGGATCGATTCAGGTGGTGCTCGGGAGCCTAGCACTGCGCCCTCTGCTCTGCATGTTGCGGTGCAGCTGAACCGTTCCATACGCGACAGAATCAGTCCGCTTTTC
Source organism: Stenotrophomonas sp. S41 (assembly GCF_016624625.1). Lineage (NCBI taxonomy): Bacteria > Pseudomonadati > Pseudomonadota > Gammaproteobacteria > Lysobacterales > Lysobacteraceae > Stenotrophomonas > Stenotrophomonas sp. S41. The sequence goes on from NZ_JACVTV010000160.1 coordinate 2,519, forward strand.
ATCTGCAACTTTTTGTATGTCCGCCGGCGTGACCGGTGATGACACTGTGCCCGCACCTAAGCGCCGCAGTGGACGGGCCCGAAATCAAGACGATTGCGTGCCAAGGCAGGAGGCGGGATTGCCGCATCACCTTTGTCAGGAACCACTGTCGGGTCACACCCGCTTCACGCCCTCTTAGCGTCTGATACAGATTGACGCAGTCTGTACGGGTGTATTCCGGAAGTACTCTCATAACAGGAGTTTCGTCATGAAAGACGCTGTCCGTCGTTCCCTCGCACTGGCTGTGGCCAGCTCTCTTGCCTTCGCTGCCGCACCGGTATATGCGCGGACGCTTACCCCGGGCCAGTCGGCTACCGTGCAACCCGGAGATACCGCCGAGACGTGGAGCCTGTCTGGAGCGACGCTTACCGTCAATCCTGGTGGACAAACGCTGCGCATAGCCGCAGGATCTTCTTCGAACCTGCTTCTATTGGGGGCGGGGGTGTCGGCAGATGTAGCGAGTGGCGCCGTCGCTCTCAATAACAGCACGAGTGAGATCAACGACACCAGTATCCGCAACACCGGCGGGCGAGCACTTACCTTGGCTGATGTAGGTGGTGGTGGGCTGCCAGGCTCAGTAGCCACGGTCAGGCGAAGTGATCTTCTCGGCCTCGGTGTGGGCGCCAGCGTGGCTACCGCCTTTTCCAGCCAGCGCGCGATTCTGATCGTTGACGCTACCCGCATTGAGGCGCTTGCGAACAATGGCGCCTCGGCAACGTTAGCCGGGAACGGTCTGCTGGTGATCGGAACTGCTGATGTATCGGTTCAGAATGGCAGCAGCGTAATTGGCGCTCAGAACGGGATCTATGCAATCGATACAGACGTTGGTGGCGCCTCCAATATCAGCATTGACGGCTCCCTCATCGAAGGACAAACGGGTGCCGCTCTACGGGTTGCTCCCTCGCGTTCCCTGACGTCCCCGCGATCAAACGTGGTCTTCAATGTCCGCAACAACGGCCAGCTCGTCGGCGGTGACGGCAATCTGCTCTTTGTCGAGGCACCGGACGCGACTGTTGGCTTCAACGTCGACGACTCGCGCCTCACCGGCAACATCATCAACACGGTCGGCAGCACCGTCGACGTCAGCCTTACCAACAACGCCACCCTGCTCGGCGTCATCCAGGGCATCACATCGATGTCGCTGGACAACGCCCGTTGGCAGCTGACCGGCAACAGTAGTTCCGGCAGCCTGTCTCTGGGCAGTGGCAGTGAAGTCGCGCTGGGCGACGGCTCTGCTTTCCACACCCTCAACGTCTCCGGCAACTTCACCGGCAACGACGGCACCTTCCTGTTCAACACCGTGCTGGCCGGCGACGATGCGGCCAGCGACAAGCTGGTCATCGGCGGTGATACCAGCGGCACTGCCAACGTGCGCGTCAACAACGTCGGCGGCGCAGGTGCGCAGACAGTCAACGGTATCGAACTGATCCAGGTCGGCGGCGCCTCCAACGGCCTGTTCAACCTGGCTGGCCGCGCGGTCGGCGGCCAATACGAGTACTTCCTGCACAAAGGCACCGGTACCGATGGCAACTGGTACCTGCGTTCGGTGCTGCCCACCGCGCCGGACCCGTGCGAGGTCGATCCGAGCCTGCCCGAGTGCAACCCCGGACTGCCGGGTCCGGGTCCGGGTCCGGATCCCGACCCGGTGCTGCGCCCCGAGCCCGGCGCCTACCTGGCCAACCTGCAGGCCGCGCAGACCATGTTCCGGCTGGGCTACCACGATCGCCATGCCGGCCAGAATGCCGGCCGCGCGTGGGCCCGCGTGGACGGTTCTCGCAACGGCTTCGATGCGGTCAGCCAGCAGCTGGATATTCGTGGCAACAGCCAGGCACTCACGGTGGGCGCCGACCTGTGGCGCGCCGACACTGGCAGCAGCGCGGGCGTGATGCTGTCCACCGGCAACGCCAGCAGCACCTCCACCAACGAGCTGACCGGCTACTACGCGCGCGGCAAGGTGAAGGGCGAGGCGCTGGGCCTGTATGGCACGTGGCGCGGTGGCAATGGCGCCGACCCGTATGCGGGCTTCTACGTGGATGGCTCGGTGCAGCGTGCGCAGTTCCGCAACCGTGTGGAAGGCATCGGCCTGGCCAGCGAGCGCTACGACAGCCGGGCCTGGCAGGGCGCAGTGGAAACCGGTTATGCCTTCCGCCTGGGAGGCGCCAGCAACGGCGGCATCTATCTGGAACCGCAGCTGCAGGTGGGCTACAGCCGCTGGGATGGTGATCGCCACACCGAAACCAACGGCACCGTGGTCGGCACCGAGAACGCCGATGGCCTGTTCGGCCGCGCCGGCCTGCGCCTGTCCGGCGTGACCCGCTGGGGCAATGGGGTTGCCGAAGTGCAGCCCTACCTGGCCGCCAACTGGCTGCATACCCGCGCCGAATCGCAGATCAGCATGGACGACGAGGTGGTGGATGCCCGCATCCCGCGCAGCCGTGGCGAGTTCAGTGCCGGTGCGTCGGTGAAGTTCGGCAGCGGTGTGGGCATCTGGGGCGGGCTGTCGCTGCAGCGCGCCAGTGGTTACCACCAGAATGCCGCGCAGGTGGGCGTGAGCTACAGCTGGTAATCGAGCCGGCAAACCCTGCTTTCGGGGTGCCATACGCGTTCGAGGCGCATGGCACCCTGCAACCCCATTGGAAGGGCGCCGCCCTTAAGGTCTGTCACCTCGCAGAAGCGATGCAACTGCGCAGCGACGTAAAGGCGGCTCTTTCCTGCCATGCGCAGCGGGGGAAATACAACTAATTGGATGGTTCACAAAACCCGCCATGCCGAAACTGCCCCCAAGTCGAAACCGACAAAGAGAGCGCATTACGTCACCGAGTGGCCACGTCACCCTGCTGCCACATGAACAAGGTCAGATCTTTCACGCCCCATCCACGCATGGCCTGCGAAACGTTAACAACGACGAAGTGAATGCACAGTTCCACCCCAGAAGGAGTCTGTCATGCAGACCGCCGTCCGCCGTAGCAATCGCCGTCGCGCCTGTGGCGCCCCGCTGTCGAGCCCGTTCCGGCGGCCGCTGATACCTCTTCCTGGCCGCACCGGAACCTCGTTTCGCAGCGTTGGCGGCCAAACGGTCATGGCCCCGCTTCCGGGCTGATCGGCACACCGCAGCACGGGCGTTTCATGCGCCCACCTGCCCGAGCACATACCTCTACCGTCCATCGCCGCTGCATCGCGGATGGACCACCGGCGCTCGCCTTCGTTTCACCCCCTGATGGCGCCGCATGCCCCGATGCATGTGCGCCATCCACTGGAATACGTCACTACAGGAGTCTTTCCATGATGCGTACTACCGCCAATACCCTCTCACTGGCCATTGCGGCCAGCCTGCTGCTGGTGACGGGTGCCACCCATGCCGCCCAACTTTACCCCGGCCAAGTCGCAACGGTGCGGCCCGGTGACACACCTGAAACGTGGTTGGTCGATGGCGCCACGCTCAACGTCAATCCCGGCGGGAGTACGCTGGCCATCGAAGCGGTTCGGCAGTCGACCCTCAGAATCGACGAGGCCCAGGTCGAAGCCGCCGCCAGAACCCGCGCCGGCATCACCCTGCAGAGCAGTTCGCTCACACTGACCAATTCCACAGTCAACAACAGCATTGCGCGAGGTATGACCCTCGCCACCGGGAGTGGTGGGCAGGGCTCTACCGCCAACATCAGCAACAGCCAGATCACGGGCCTGGGGCTGGGCATCAGCGTACTCGGATCCCCGACGGGAGGGCGATCCACATTGACGTTGGACCGCACGCAGGTTCTCGGAAGAATGGACGCCTCCGCCGCACCAGCGCTGAACGGCAACGGTATCCTCGCATTTGACGCCGCCGACATCCTCATTGGCAATGGAAGTGTGGTGACCGGTGAGGTCAACGGAGTCTCTGCCACAGGCAATCAGTTTACGTCGCCTGACGCCTCTACTGTTGCAATCGACGCGTCACGTGTTGAAGGCAAGACGGGCGCGGCACTGTTCGTTGCTCCGCCTCCGGGAACCAACCGTGTAGATGGAGAAGTCCAGTTCATTGCCCGCAATGGCGCTGAGCTGGTTGGCAGCAACGGCAACCTGCTCGAAGTCACCGCCGCCGCCGCCAAAGTGGGCTTCACCGTCGACAACTCCAACCTCATCGGCAACATCATCAACACCGGCGGCAGCACAGTGGACGTTGCGTTGACCAACAACGCCACGCTGCTCGGCGTCACCCAGGGCATCACCTCGATGTCGCTGGACAACGCCCGCTGGCAGATGAGCGGTGACAGCAGCACCGGCAGCCTGTCACTGGGCAGCGGCGGTGAAATCGCGCTGGGCGATGGCTCCGCCTTCCACACCCTCAACGTCTCCGGCAACTTCACCGGGGCCGATGGCACTCTCATCTTCAACACCGTGCTGGCCGGCGACGATGCGGCCAGCGACAAGCTGGTCATCGGCGGTGATACCAGCGGCACTGCCAACGTGCGCGTCAACAACGTCGGCGGCGCAGGTGCGCAGACAGTCAACGGTATCGAACTGATCCAGGTCGGCGGCGCCTCCAACGGCCAGTTCAACCTGGCTGGCCGCGCGGTCGGCGGCCAATACGAGTACTTCCTGCACAAAGGCACCGGTACCGATGGCAACTGGTACCTGCGTTCGGTGCTGCCCACCGCGCCGGACCCGTGCGAGGTCGATCCGAGCCTGCCCGAGTGCAACCCCG
>NZ_JACVTV010000161.1:0-7122 GCF_016624625.1 Stenotrophomonas sp. S41
GCTGGGCCGGGCCCCGGAGGGGGACTTGCAGCGTCCCCTGCGCAGCCCATCCCGCCCGGCCAGGCACGGCTTTGCAGTCGAGCAAGCTCGACTCTACCGATCACGCATCCAGCCACGAGGGGCTCAGCCGTTCGCTGCCAACTCCGCGTCAAGCGCCCGCAGCCGGTCCACCGTCCCGACATCGGTCCAGCGCCCGCGATGGTGCTGCCCGGTCATCAACCCCTGCGCCATGAAGTGCTTCTGCAGCGGCACCACCGAGAACTTCGGTGGAACACGCTCGCTGCCCGGCGCATCGCTGATCACCGCGCGCCAGTCCGCCACGATCGATGGCCGGTACACGCCGATGCCGGCATAGGTCAGGCACTGCCCGGTGCGGTCGTGGTGCAGCAGGCCCTGCGCATCCAGGCGGTAATCGCCCTCGGGGTGCTGCGCCGGGTTGTCCACCAGCACCAGGTGCGCCTGGCCCTGCGGCTCGGCGGGCAGGGTGGCTAAATCGAAGTCGGTCCAGATATCGCCGTTGATCACCAGGAACGGTGCATCGCCCAGCAGCGGCAGTGCATTGAGGATGCCGCCGCCGGTTTCCAGCGGAGTCTCGCCTTCGTGCACGAAGTGCAGCTGCAGGCCCCACTGGCTGCCATCGCCCAGCGTGGCCGGGAACTGCTCGGCCAGCCAGGCGGTGTTGACCACCACTTCGCGCACGCCGAGTGCGGCCAGCCGCTCCAGGTGCCACACGATCAGCGGCTTGCCGGCCACCGCCAGCAGCGGCTTGGGCGTGTGCAGGGTCAGCGGGCGCATGCGCTCGCCAAGGCCGGCGGCGAAGATCAGCGCTTTCATCAGCGCACCACGCGCATCGGTGCGGCCAGCTCGGCCAGCGCCGGTTTGATGCGTTCGTCCAGCAGCTGCTGCAGCGCGGCCAGTTCGGGGTAGCGCGGCAGCACTTCATCCAGGTAGCCGATGAAGCGCGGCACGTCGTCCAGGTAGTGGCCCTTGTTGTCGCGGTAACGCAGGCGGCTGAAGATGCCCAGGCACTTCAGGTGGCGCTGGATGCCCATCCAGTCGGCATCGCGCAGGAAGGTAGCGCGGTCGGGCACCGGCAGGCCGGCGTCGCGTGCGCGCTGGTGGTACTGCGCCAGCCAGGCGTCCACGCGCGGCAGCGGCCAGCTCAGGAACGCGTCCTTGAACAGGCTCACTGCGTCGTAGGCGATCGGGCCACGCACCAGGTCCTGGAAATCGAGGATGGCCGGACCGTCGTCGACCGGCATCAGGTTGCGCGGCATGTAGTCGCGATGGGTCATCAGCTGGACCTGGCCCAGCGCGTTGTCCATCAGCAGGCGCTGCGCCTGCTGCAGGCTCTCGGCCTCGGCGCCGTCCAGGGTGATGCCCAGGTGGCGCTGCAGGAACCATTCGTCGAACAGGCCGGCGTCACGCTGCAGCAGGGCTTCGCCGAAGCGGCCGAAATCTTCCGGCACCGGGATCGCCTGCAGGCGCAGCAGCTGCTCGATGGAACGGCCGAACCAGGCATCGGCATTGCGCTCGTCCAGCACCTTGGCCAGGGTCGGGCCACCGAGATCCTCAAGGAGCAGGAAGCCGGCTTCGAGATCCTGGGCCAGCAGGGCGGGCACGCGCAGGCCGTGGTCGTGCAGCAGGCCACGCATGCGCAGCCACGGCTGCGGGTCTTCCAGGCCGGGCGGGGCATCCATCACGATGTGGCTGCCGCGCGTGCTGGTGGTGCGCCAGTAGCTGCGCAGGCCGGCATCGACCGAGGCGCGCTCGACCACCGCGTTGACATCGTCCAGCTGGGTGCGGGCCCACTGCAGGCGCTGCGCGCTGCGCTGGGGATCGGAAGCAGGTTCGGTCATGCAGGCAGTTCCGGGCGCGACGGGCGCGCCAAGCTCAGGGGGAAAGAGGGAAGAGGGGTGTCAGCGGCGTGGGGTGAACAGCCGCATCAGCGCCAGCACGGCCACCGCGCCGACCACCGCGCCGAGGAAACCTGCCGGCTCGCCGGGGGAATACCAGCCCATGTACTGGCCGAACCAGCCGGCCACCAAGGCGCCGACGATGCCGAGCACGATGGTCAGCAGGCAGCCCATGCGGTTGTTGCCGGGCATGAAGAAACGCCCGAGCAGGCCGACGAAGAAACCGACCAGCAGGATGTACAGCCAGCTGCTGCTGCCGAACAGACCATTCATGTGCATGCGTTCCGCTTGGGGTGGACGCAGCCTAGCAAGGCCAGGCTGCGTCCGTCACGGGTGTGCGATCAGCAGCAGCCGTGGTCGCCGTGGCGGGTGCCGCTGTCGGCAGCCACCGGCGAACCGCTGGTCTCGCCGCGCAGGCTGGCGGCGTAGTGCTCGCTGATGACCTTGGACACGCAGGCGGTGACCTTCTTGCCCATCGGGATGTGCAGGAACTCGTTCGGACCGTGCGCGTTGGAGTGCGGGCCGAGCACGCCGGTGATCATGAACTGGGCGCCCGGGAACTTCTCACCCAGCATGCCCATGAACGGGATCGAGCCGCCTTCGCCCATGTACATCGCAGGCTTGCCGAAGAAGGCCTGGCTGGCGTCGTCGATGGCCTGGGTCAGCCACGGCGCCATGGCCGGTGCGTTCCAGCCGGTGGAGGCCTTTTCCAGGTCCAGGGTGACCTGCGCGCCGTTCGGCGGATCGCGCAGCAGCGCTTCCTTCAGCAGTTCGCCGCAGGTCTTGCCGTCGGCGGTCGGCGGCAGGCGCAGCGACAGCTTTACCGAGGTCTGCGGGCGCAGCACGTTGCCGGCCGATTCCAGCGGCGGCATGCCACCCACGCCGGTGACCGACAGCGCCGGGCGCCAGGTGCGGTTGAGCACCAGCTCGGCCAGGTCGTCGTTCATCGGGCGCAGGCCGTCGACCATCGGGAACTTCTCGAAGATCTCGGTATCGACCACTTCGGCGGCACGCTTGGCCTGGGCCTGGCGCTCGGCCGGGATCTCGACGTTCATGCCGTCGATCAGGATGCGGCCGGTGTCCTGGTCCTCGATGCGCGACAGGATCTGGCGCAGCAGGCGGAAGCTGGACGGGATGACGCCGGAGGCATCGCCGGAATGCACGCCTTCGTTGAGCACCTTGACCGTGAAGTTGCCGCCGGTCAGGCCGCGCAGCGAGGTGGTGCACCACAGCTGGTCGTAGTTGGCGCAGCCCGAATCCAGGCAGACCACCAGCGACGGCTTGCCGATGCGGTCGGCCAGGTGGTCGACGTAGGCCGGCAGGTCGTAGCTGCCCGACTCTTCGCAGGCTTCGATCAGGACCACGCAGCGGGCGTGCGGCAGGCCCTGGGCCTGCAGGGCCAGCACCGCGGCCAGCGAGCCGAAGATGGCGTAACCGTCATCGGCGCCGCCGCGGCCATACAGCTTGTCGCCACGCAGGACCGGGGTCCACGGGCCCAGGTCGTCATCCCAGCCGGTCATTTCCGGCTGCTTGTCCAGGTGCCCGTAGAGCAGGATGGTGTCGTCGCCGGTCTCGGCGCCGGTAGCCGGAATTTCCAGGAAAATCAGCGGGGTGCGGCCTTCCAGGCGGACCACTTCGACCTTCAGGCCGGGCAGCTGCTGGGCCTTGGCCCAGGTCTCCATCAGGGTGACCGCCTGTTCCATGTAGCCGTTCTGCACCCAGTTGGCGTCGAACATCGGCGACTTGTTGGGAATGCGGATGTAGTCGACCAGCTGCGGGACGATCTCGCTGTCCCACTTGTCATTGACGAATTGGCCGAGCTTGGCGCTGTCCATCTGAAACTCCGGTTGCATGGGCATGTGATCCCGCCATTCTACGCCTGTGCCGGGGGTAGGGTTTTTCCTACAACACGTCGGGTATTTGGCTGGCTTTTAGAAATCGTCGAAACCGATAGGCTGTGCACATGTGGTGACGGACACTGTTTCGACCGACGGGATTGCCGGTCGGGACGGCCAGAACCACAAGGAGATACACGTCGTGCCTTGGTCAGTCGTGTTCAGGGTGTTGGTGCTGTTGATGTGGGTGGTGGGGGCGCAAGCCGCCGAGCCGATCGACATCAACCGGGCCGATGCCCAGGCGCTTCAGCAGGGACTGGCGATGGTCGGGGCCGTAAAGGCCGCGGCAATCGTCGAGCACCGGCGCAGACATGGCCCATTTCATCGCGTCGAGGACCTGACGCAGGTGAAGGGGATAGGGACAGCAATCGTCGAACGGAATCGACAGCGGATCACCGTCGGCAACACGATGTTGCCAGCGGATCCGGTACCCGGATCGGTACCGGTGCGCTCCGTACCCAGGCGTTGACAGCAGGATCGTCGGGACCGGCAGGAGGCTGGTTCACCGGACACGGACAGGAAGGCCGTGCCCACCGACCGTCGCAGGGATGCGGCACCAATCACCAGGATGGTGGCATCACAGACCTGTGGAAGGGGCTGAGATATAAACAGGACGAATGCGGCCGCGTGCAGGATGCAACGCCGCCCCCACAGCGCAGGATGCGAGGGGGTGGCAGCAGGCCGACAAGGACGTAACGAGTGCCCGGTACGACACATGGCTGTGTCGCCGGGCATTTCTCTTTCTGGCATATGCAGAGTGTGGCGCAGCGCCTCACCGCCAATGGTGTAGGTTTGGGGTTCCCCACGGATTGGAACCTGCTGGATGCGCCTGCCCCGTCTGCCCCGTCTGCCCCTGATGCTCGCACTTGCCCTGGCCCTGCCGCTGATGGCGCAGGCCGCGACGCCTGCTGCCAAGAGCGCCACCGCCACCGCCGACGTGCGCGGCCCGACCGATCTCAAGCCCGGCGAATACCTGTGGCACCCGGAAGTGTCGCCGGCCGGCCCGATCGTGCTGGTGGTCAGTCTGGATGAGCAGCGCGCCTACGTGTACCGCAACGGCATCGCCATCGGCCTGAGCACGATCAGCTCGGGCAAGACCGGGCATGAAACGCCGACCGGCGTGTTCACGATCCTGCAGAAGGACAAGGACCACAAATCCAACCTCTACAACAGCGCGCCGATGCCCTACATGCAGCGGCTGACCTGGGACGGCATCGCCCTGCACGGCGGCAGCCTGCCCGGGCACCCGGCCTCGCACGGCTGCGTACGCCTGCCGCAGGCGTTCGCGCAGAAGCTGTTCAGCGAAACCCAGCGCGGCGACACGGTGGTGGTGGCTGATGCCAAGAGCGCGCCGATGACCCTGGCCTACCCGGCGGTGCTGGCACCGGTGAACGCGCGCGGCCAGGCCCTGCCGGAAACCGAAGGCGCCAGCCCGGCCAAGGCCTGGTGGGACGACGCGGCCGCACCCAGCGGCCAGGTCGGCATCCTGGTCAGCCTGCACGACCAGCGCCTGTACGTGCTGCGCGATGGCGTGATGATCGGCGAATCGCCGCTGCGCGCCGATGCACTGCCGGCGTTCCAGGGCACCACCCTGTTCGTGATGGGGCAGGGCTTCAGCGAAACGCCGAGCCCGCTGGACACCCAGCAGCGCCTGCACCAGTGGACCGCCTACCCGCTGCTGGGCCAGGACCGTGCGCAGGCCACCCCGGACCTGCTGGCCACGCCGTCGCTGCCGATGGCGCTGCCGACTGATTTCGCCCGCCAGCTGTACCAGGTGCTGGTGCCGGGCACGACCCTGCTGGTCACCTCGCTGCCGGCCGTGCGCCCAAGCGCGGCTGAATCGGGGTTGCAGCCGGTCTTGGAATCCGAGCCGGCCACGCCCACCTTGAAGAAGTCCTGAGTGAATACCGTGTGCCCATGATTGCTTCACGCACGCGCTGGCAGGCCGCCTGCGGCCTGCTTGCGCTCCTTGCCGCGGGTGGCGCGATGGCGGCGGCACCGCCGGCCACCGCCAGCACCGACGACCTGACCGCGCTGCTGGCGCGCACGGCGCCCAACGCCGACCGCCACGTTTTGAAGCTGGCGGCCACGGCGTTGCGCTGCGCGCTGCAGCGGCCGGAACTGGGCATCAAGGCCGAGCGGCTGGGCGTGATCGATTATTCGCGGCCATCCACCGAGCAGCGCCTGTGGGTGTTCGACCTGGCACGGCAGCGGCTGCTGTTCGAGGAATGGGTGGCGCACGGCCGCAACAGTGGCGGCAACCGCACCGAGCACTTCTCCAACCGCGATGGCAGCTTCATGTCCAGCATCGGTGCGTTCACCGCGCAGGAAACCTACATGGGCGGCAACGGCTATTCGCTGCGCCTGGACGGGTTGGAGCCGGGCTTCAACGACAAGGCGCGCGACCGCGCCATCGTCATCCACGGCGCGCCCTACGTGAACCCGACCATGGCCCGCCTGCAGGGCCGGCTCGGCCGCAGCCTGGGCTGCCCGGCGGTGCGCCTGTCGGTATCGCGGCCGCTGATCGATTCGCTGCGCGGCGGCACCCTGGTGTTCGCCTATTACCCTGATCCGCAATGGCTGCAGCACTCGCAGCTGCTGGCACCGCAGTGCGGCGAGGCAGGCGTGGCTGCGCGGTGATGCGCGATCGCGCGCGGCATGATGCAATGCGCGCATGGACATAGATGCTCTGCTGCGCACCCCGAGCCAGGTGATTTCCAGCCTGGGCTACCGCCGCGAACGCTGGCGCAATGGCCTGGGCTGGACCCGCGAGATCCTGCGCCTGCCCGCGCAGGGCGATGACTGGGCGTTGCGCCTGTCGGTGGCCGAAATCGAACAGGACGCCGCGTTTTCCGCGTTCCCCGGCGTGGAGCGCGAGCTGGTGCTGCTTCAGGGCAATGGCGTGCGCCTGCGTTTCGCCGATGGCCGCGTGGCCGAGGTGCTGCCGCCGCACGGTCGCGTGCGCTTTGCCGGCGAAGAAGCGCTGGACGGCGAGCTAGTCGATGGCACCACCCACGATTTCAATCTGATGTGGAAGCGTGGGCTGTTGCAGGCCGAGCTGCTGCACCGGCCGTTGGTTGGGTCGATGTTCTTCTTCTGCGAACCGGGCGTGGCCTGGGCGCTGTACCTGCTGGCCGGGCATGCGGAATTCGGTGCGGACAGTGGGTTGCCGCCGATGCAGGCCGGAGATGCCGCATGGTTGGGTGCCGGTGAAAGGCAACGGCATGCGTTGCAGGGCGGCGGCGAGTTGTTGGCGATACGGGTAACGACCGCCGGGTAGCGCCGGGCCATGCCCGGCGTGATGGGGCGTC
>NZ_JACVTV010000162.1:0-7105 GCF_016624625.1 Stenotrophomonas sp. S41
GGCGCCCCAAGGCTGTAACCGTATACATGGGGCGTGAAGGATGTGCTAATTTCCCACCTTTAACGGGAGAGGCCCATTCACCATGTTCGAGCGTCAGCGTCGCACCAAGATCCTAGCCACCCTCGGTCCGGCGACCGACCCGCCGGGCGTGCTGGAGGATCTGTTCCGCGCAGGCGTGAACGTGGTTCGCCTCAACTTCAGCCACGGTGATCCGTCCGGCCAGGCCAAGCGCGCCGCCGACGTCCGTGCCGCCGCAGCCCGCGTGGGCGTGGAAGTGGGCATCCTGGCCGACCTGCCGGGCCCGAAGATCCGCATCGAGCGCTTTGCCGAAGGCAAGGTGTACCTGAAGGCCGGTGACCGCTTCGACCTGATCGCCAGCGACAACGCCGGCCCGGGCGATGCCAGCCAGGTGGGCGTGAGCTACCTCGGCCTGCCGCAGGACGTGGGCCCGGGCGATGTCCTGCTGCTCGACGATGGCCTGATGCAGCTGCAGGTGGTCGAGGTGCAGGGCGACCGCATCATCAACACCGTGCTCAACGATGGCGCGCTGTCCGACCGCAAGGGCCTGAACAAGCAGGGCGGTGGCCTGTCGCTGGGCGCGCTGACCGAGCGCGACAAGGAACTGATCGGCATCGTCGCCAAGATCGGCGTCGACTTCATCGCCGTGTCCTTCTGCCGCAACGCGCAGGACATGAACGATGCCCGCGAGATCGCCGAATCGCATGGCTGCTACGCCGCGCTGGTGTCCAAGATCGAGCGCACCGAAGCCATCGAGAACCTGGAAGAGATCGTCGAAGCCAGTGACGTGGTGATGGTGGCCCGTGGCGACCTCGGCGTGGAAATCGGCGACGCCGAGCTGCCGGGCCTGCAGAAGAAGATCATCAAGGCCTCGCTGGCGCAGAACAAGGTGGTGATCACCGCCACGCAGATGCTGCAGTCGATGGTGGAAAGCCCGATCCCGACCCGCGCCGAAGTGCTGGACGTGGCCAACTCGGTCATCGACGGTACCGATGCGGTGATGCTGTCGGCCGAAACGGCTGCCGGTGCCTACCCGGTGAAGGCCGTGGAAGCGATGGCCCGCATCTGCCTGGGCGCCGAGCGCCAGTTCCAGACCGAGACCGACTTCAACGCCTCGCCGCGCAACCTGGAACGTGCCGACCAGGCCATCGCCATGGCCACCATGTTCCTGTCGCAGCACGTGGGCGTGCGCGCCATCGTGGCGATGACCGAATCCGGTGGCACCGCCCGTTACCTGTCGCGTTTCCGCGCCAAGGCGCCGGTGTTCGCGGTCACCCGCCATGACGGTGCACGCCGCCAGATGGCGCTGATGCGCGATGTGTTCCCGATCAACTTCGACAGCCGTGGCCTGACCCCGCGCGAAGCCGCACGCGGCAGCATTCGCCTGCTGGTCGAGTCGGACCTGCTGCAGGCCGGTGACCGCGTCGTGTTCACCAGCGGCGAGCACATGGAAACCCTGGGTGCGACCAACACCCTGCGCCTGCTGGAAGTGGGCGACGACGGCCGCGCCAGCGGCCTGGGCGATCTGTAAGCCCTGACGGTATCGGGTCGGCGCTGCCGATCCGGGGTCGGATCCCCGAAGGGGCTCCGACCCCATCGCGCAGGACATCACTTGTCCTGTGCAGACATGGAAGCGTTTCCATCCTGTCCTCCACGGCGAGGCGACGGGCAGCGGGGCTATACTTACGTTTTTCCCGCACCCGCCACAGGAAATACATGAGCATCGAACAGCTGGCTGAAACCGCCCAGGCCATGGTCGCCCCGGGCAAGGGCATCATCGCGATCGACGAATCCACCGCTACCATCGCCAAGCGTTTCGCCGGCGTCGGTATCGAGAACACCGAGGAGAACCGTCGTGCCTACCGCGAGCTGCTGCTGACCACGCCGAAGCTCAACGAGCACATTTCCGGCGCCATCCTGTACGACGAAACCATCCGCCAGTCGACCAAGGACGGCGTGCCGTTCGCCAAGTACATGGCCGACCACGGCATGATTCCGGGCATCAAGGTGGACAAGGGTGCACACCCGCTGGCCGGCTGCCCGGGCGAGCTGGTCACCGAAGGCCTCGACGGCCTGCGTGAGCGCCTGCAGGAGTACTACAAGCTGGGTGCGCGCTTCGCCAAGTGGCGTGCGGTCATCAACATCGGCGACAACACCCCGTCGGGCACCTGCATCGAGTCCAACGCCCACGCGCTGGCGCGCTATGCCGCCCTGTGCCAGGAATGCGGCCTGGTGCCGATGGTCGAGCCGGAAGTGATCATGGACGGCGACCACGACATCGAGACCTGCTACGAAGTCACCGAAGCCACCCTGCGTTCGCTGTTCGACGCGCTGTACCAGCAGAACGTCCTGCTGGAAGGCACCATCCTGAAGGCCTCGATGGTCATCTCCGGCAAGGGCTGCGATGAGCAGGCCGACGCCGAGGAAGTGGCCGAATCGACCGTGATGTGCCTGAAGAGCACCGTGCCGGCGATCCTGCCGGGCGTGGTGTTCCTGTCCGGTGGCCAGACCGACGAGCAGTCGACCGAGCACCTGAACGCGATGAACCAGATGGGCAACCTGCCGTGGCCGCTGAGCTTCTCCTATGGCCGCGCCATGCAGCAGGCCGCGCTGAAGCTGTGGGCCAAGGACATGAAGGGCAACTACGCCGCTGCACAGAAGACCGTGTACGAGCGCGCCAAGGACAACGGCCTGGCCGCGCTGGGCAAGTGGAACGGCTGAGCCGCCCGCTTTCCCGTATGACGTGACACCGCAGACGCCGGCATCATGCCGGCGTCTGCTTTTGTGGGTATCGTTGCTGCTCCCTCGCGCAGGGCCTGTGCGCGCGGGATGTCCGCCAAGGCCAGGGAGAGGTTCAATGCGTACCACCGCGATCGCGCTGGCCATCGCCACGGTGCTGTCCGTGGCAGGTTGCAACCGTATCGGCCCGGCCGAGCCGGCGGCCAGGGTGCCCGTACTGCAGTTCGACAGGCCGGTGTCCGGCGAGATCACGTCGCGCAGCGGCATGAACTTCAACAACGGCAGCCACCATCAGCTGTACCAGATCACCGTGCAGGACAAGCAGCGCGTCGGCATCACGTTGACCGGCACCCTCCGCGGCGCGATGACCGTCTTCCACGACGGCAAGGTGGTGGCCCGCAGCCGCACCCATTACGAGGGCAGTGACGTTGCCGTCGCGTTCCGTGCCGAGGGCGGCGGCAGCTACCAGGTGGCGGTGAACGCCAATGCGCCGGAAACCTACGGTCCGTTCCGGCTGCGCGCGGAAGTGCTGAAGCCCCATGACGGCACGCCGATCATCAACGCGGGCCATGTGTCCGACCTGCTGCTGGAGTCGTCGCAGGCGTACACACTGCAGGTGGACACGGCCGGCCTCTACACCATCGACCTGCGTTCGGACGTGTTCGACACCCTGCTGGCGCTGGAGGGCGAGGGCCAGGATGCCGAGAACGACGATGGCGGCGAAGGCAGCGATTCGCGCCTCAGCCTGCTGCTGCAGCCGGGCCGCTACACGCTCAACGTCAGCAGCCTGGATGAGGAGGAGAACGGCGCGTTCACCCTGGACGTCCAGCGCAGCAACGTGCCGGCCGCGATGGTCGAGCAGGACGGTACGACACTTCCCGCCTCGGGCAGCGTGTTCACCACGCTTGATGACGAAGGCCGCCGGCGTTTCCTGCTGCGCCTGGACGCGCCGAAGCAGGTGCAGCTGGATGCGCTGTCCAGCCAGGTCGATACCGTGCTGCACCTGGTCGGCGGCGATATCGACATCGAGGACGATGACGGCGGCAACGGCACGGACGCGCGCCTGCAGGAGACGTTGCCGGCCGGCCACTACACGGTGGAGGTGTCCAGCGTGGAGGGCGATTCCGGCCTGGTGGAGCTGCGCATCCAGTAGATCCACGCCATGCGTGGATGGCCTTTCATCCAACTGCGCTGCCGCACCTCAATGCGCGGCGACGTACCCGGCATCACCCAGCGGCGGCAGCGGCAGGATGCGTTCGGCCTCCACCGCCTGGCCGGCCGCACTCAGCGCCTGCTGGTAGGCCTTCGCCGTGGCGGTATTGAACGCCACCAGCACGATGCGCATCGGCTGCGCATGGCTGCGCTGCCACGCCAGCGTTTCGGTCACCGCCACCTGCACGGCCTGGTACAGCGGGTAGCCGTAGACGCCGCAGCTGATGGCCGGGAACGCGATTGACTGCACGCCCAGCGATTCGGCCAGCTGCAGCGATTTCCAGTAGCAGTTGGCCAGCAGGGCGGGTTCGTCGCGTTGGCCGTCATGCCAGACCGGGCCGACCGTATGCAGCACGTGCCGCGCGGGCAATGCATAGGCGTCGGTGGCACGCACTTCGCCGGTCGGGCAGCGCACACCCGGGCGCAGTTCCGGCAGGCGCTCGCACTCGGCCAGCAAACCTGGGCCAGCCGCACGGTGGATGGCACCGTCCACACCGCCCCCGCCGAGCAGGGTTTCGTTGGCCGCGTTGACGATCGCATCCACCGCCAGGGTCGTGATGTCGCCCTGCCACACTTCGATCTTCATGCGTCCGTCTCCTGCCTGTTGTTGTTGCGCGCCGTGCCCGCGCTGGCTGCACCCACCGTAGTGGAGAGGGCATCCATGCTGCGTCATGACCGTCTCACGCGCTGCGATTACGGCCTTCACGCACGATGGGGGCAATAACCTTCACGCAGGCTGAAGTGGTAGCGCCGGGCCATGCCCGGCGGAAAAAGAAAACGCCGGGCATGGCCCGGCGCTACCGTGGGTTGACGACCCCGTTTCGCTTACGGCAGACCGGCCAGCCAGTCGTCGTCGGAACCTTCGTTCACGTCAGCAAACAGCGGGGTGGAGAAGTAGCGTTCACCGGTGTCCGGCAGCATCGCCAGGATCACCGCGCCCGGTTCGGCGCGTGCGGCCACGTCCAGCGCGCTGGCGAGCGTCGCGCCGGCGGAGATGCCAACGAAGATGCCTTCCTCGGCCGCCAGGCGGCGCGCGGTCGCGATGGCGCGATCATCCTCGACGGTGAGCAGTTCATCGACCACGTCGCGGTTGAGCACATCCGGCACGAAGTCCGGGGTCCAGCCCTGGATCTTGTGCGGCTTCCAGTCATCGCCCTTCAGCAGGGCGGCGCCGGCCGGTTCGGTAGCGACGATGCGGGTCTGCGGGCGGGCGACCTTCAGCACTTCGCCGACGCCGGTGAGCGTGCCGCCGGTGCCCCAGCCGCTGACGAAGTAATCCAGGCGCTTGCCGGCGAAGTCGCGCAGGATCTCCGCCGCCGTAGTGTTGCGGTGGTAGGCCGGGTTGGCCGGGTTGGCGAACTGGCTGGCCAGGAACCAGCCGTGCTCTTCGGCCAGCTCGCGCGCCCTGCGCACCATGCCGCTGCCACGTTCGGCGGCCGGAGTCAGGATCACCTTGGCGCCATAGGCGCGCATCAGCTTGCGGCGCTCCACCGAGAAGGTCTCGACCATGGTGGCCACGAACTTGTAGCCGCGCGCGGCGGCGACCATCGCCAGGGCCACGCCGGTGTTGCCCGAAGTGGCCTCCACGATCGTGTCGCCGGGCTTGAGCAGGCCGCGTTCTTCGGCGTCGAGGATGATGGCCAGCGCCAGGCGGTCCTTCACCGAGCCGCCCGGGTTGAACGACTCGACCTTGGCGTACACGGTGACGCCCTGCGGGGCCAGGCGCTGCAGTTTGACGATGGGGGTGTTGCCGATGGTGTCGAGAATGGAGTCGTACAGGGCCATGGAAGCGCTCCGGAAGCGGGCCGCGCCGGGGGCCGGCGGGCGGAAGGGGGAGGCTGGCCGTTCAGGCCAGCGGCTGCCGGCTGACCGTAGCGCCGGCTTATGACGCCCGGAAATGACCAGATACCTTTCTTAAACAACGTTTGGTTATAAGCTGGTGATGGCAATAGACCCTAGAGTGGACCTCCGCCCCCCGCGCCCCCGCCCGCCATGACGCTTACCCAGCTGCGCTACCTGGTCGCCATCGCCGACGCCGAGATGAACATCACGCTCGCGGCCTCGCGCGTGCACGCCACCCAGCCTGGCTTGTCCAAGCAGCTCAAGCAGCTGGAGGACGAGCTGGGCTTCCTGCTGTTCGTGCGCAAGGGGCGCAGCCTGGAATCGGTCACCCCGGCCGGTACCGAAGTGATTTCCCGCGCCCGCGCGGTGCTGGCCGAGGCCAACAACATCCGCACCTATGCCGCCAACCAGCGGCGCGAGAGCCAGGGCCAGCTGATCCTGACCACCACCCATACCCAGGCGCGCTTCGTGCTGCCGCCGGCGGTGGCGGCGATCAAGCAGGCCTACCCGCAGGTGAGCGTGCACCTGCAGCAGGCCGGTGAGGCCGATGCGCTGGACCGCCTGAACCAGGGTGATGCCGATATCGCGATCATCAGCACGGCCGGTGGCGAGCCGACCGATGGCATCGCCGTGCCGCTGTTCCGCTGGCGCCGGCTGGTGGTGGTGCCCAAGGGCCACCCGCTGGACCGTGCCGGCCGCGCGCCGGACCTGGCCGCGCTGTCCCGCCAGCCGCTGATCAGCTACGAATCCTCCACCCGCCCCAATTCCTCGCTGCAGCGCGCGTTTGCGGCCAACGGGCTGGTGCCGGACCTGGCGCTGACGGCGCTGGATGCGGACCTGATCAAGACCTATGTGCGCACCGGCCTCGGCGTCGGCCTGCTGGCCGAGATGGCGGTGAGTGCCAACGACGAAGACCTGCGCGCGTGGCCGGCGCCGGAGCCGATCACCGAGTGCATCGCGTGGGCGGTGCTGCCGCGCGACCGGGTGCTGCGTGATTACGCGCTGGAGCTGGTGCATGTGCTGGCACCGCAGATTGATCCGCGCGACCTGCGGCGGGTGCTGGATGGCAACCAGGCAGCTGCGTGGCCGGTGCCGCCGACGTGGGAGTCGCTGACCCAGACCATCACGGTCTGAGGGGTGGGCGGCAGGGCTTGCAGCCCTGCACCTGCTTCAAGACAACGGCAACGGCAACATCAACGTCAAAAGCCTGCATTCCGCGGGATGGCGGGGCGGTGTGGGTGGTCAGGACACGCCGTAAACCCATCCATGGGGGCTCGTAGGCGCCATCCATGGC
>NZ_JACVTV010000163.1:0-7056 GCF_016624625.1 Stenotrophomonas sp. S41
AGTGCCGGCCGCTGGCCGGCACGGGGTCGGATCCCTCCGCTGCGCGGAGGGCTCTGACCCCCGAATCTGCCTGTTCGGGCGCGAGGCGCTAAAATGGCGGGATGATCGCCAATACCGCCGCCTACCACTTCGCCGTCATCGACGCCCCCCAGGTCCTGTGCGACCAGCTGCTGGCGCGTGCCGAGGCCGCGGAGCTGCGTGGAACGATCCTGGTGGCGGGCGAGGGCCTGAACCTGTTCCTGGCCGGTGCACCGGAGGCGATCGAGGGCTTCTACGCCGCCCTGCATGCCGATGCGCGTTTTGCCGACATGCGGGTCAAGACCAGCTTCAGCGAGCACCAGCCGTTCGCGCGCCTGAAGGCCAAGGTCAAGGGCGAGATCATCAGCTTCCGCCGCGATGACGGCCAGCCGCTGGAGTACCCGCGCGCGCCGGCCGTGGACCCGGCCACCGTGCAGCGCTGGCTGCGCCAGGGCCACGACGATGCCGGCAAGCCGGTGGTGATGCTCGACACGCGCAACCTGCAGGAAGTGGAGTACGGCACGTTCAAGGACGCGCTGGTGCTGCCCATCCACAAGTTCACCGACCTGCCCGAGGCCCTGGCGCCGCACCGCGAGGCGCTGAAGGACAGCACCGTGGTCAGCTTCTGCACCGGTGGCATCCGCTGCGAGAAGGCGGCGCTATGGATGGTCAACGACGGCATGGACAACGTGCTGCAGCTCGACGGCGGCATCCTCGGTTACTTCGACGAAGTGGGCGGCGAGGGCTACGAGGGCCGTTGTTTCGTGTTCGATGAGCGCGTGGCGCTGGATGCGGCGCTGCAGCCAATGGTCGACGAACCGCTGGCCGAGCCGCGCCCCAGCGCGTTCTGACCGCGCGACTCTGTAGAGCCGAGCCCATGCTCGGCTCTTTTTCGCCGCCCACCGGCAGCCGAGCATGGGCTCGGCTCTACACCCGCCCCGCAGGAATCAGCATCCTGCCACCGTCACTGGCCGTGGCCCCGTCCCGACCCCATGCAGGGGACATCTTGTGACGGAAATACGCCTGATGATCCCGTTGTCGATCCTCGACCTGGCCCCGGTCTGCGAGGGCAGCGATACCACCGCCGCCTTTGCCAACATGCTGGAACTGGCCCAGCACGCCGATGCGCTGGGCTATCGCCGCTACTGGCTGGCCGAACACCACAACATGCCCGGCATCGCCAGCGCGGCGACCGCCGTGCTGATCGGCCACGTGGCCGGCGGCACCCAGCGCATCCGCGTCGGCTCCGGCGGCATCATGTTGCCCAACCACGCGCCGCTGCAGGTGGCCGAGCAGTTCGGCACGCTGGCGTCGCTGTACCCCGACCGCATCGACCTCGGCCTGGGCCGCGCGCCCGGCACCGACCAGCCCACCGCGCGCGCGCTGCGCCGCTATTTCGACAGCGCCGACCAGTTCCCGCAGGACGTGCGCGAGCTGCTGCACTACTTCGAACCGGTGCAGCCTGGCCAGGCCGTGCAGGCCGTTCCCGGTGGTGGCCTGCGGGTGCCGACCTGGATCCTCGGTTCCAGCCTGTTCGGCGCGCGCATGGCCGCCTCGATGGGCCTGCCGTATGCGTTCGCCTCGCATTTCGCGCCCGATTCGATGGATGAAGCGCTGGCGGTCTATCGCCGCGAATTCCGCCCCTCGGCCACGCTCAAGCAGCCGCACGCGATGCTCGCGCTGAATGTCGTCGCCAGTGACAGCGAAGCCGAATCGCGCCGGTTGTTCACCAGCCAGCAGCAGAGCTTCGTCAACCTGCGCCGCGGCCGCCCGGGCCGCATTCCGGCGCCGATCGACGACATCGAGACCTTCTGGGAACCGCACGAGAAGCTGGGCGTGGAGCGCGCGCTGGCCTGCACCGTGCTGGGGGATCCGCAGCAGGTGGCCGAGGGCATTGCCGCCTTCGTCGACCGCCACAAGCCCGACGAACTGATGCTGACCGCCAACCTGTACGACCACCGCGCGCGCCTGCGCTCGTTCGAGCTGGCCATGCAGGCCTGGCACGCCCGCCACGCGGGCTGAACATCGGCATCACGGCGCATTGCAGCCGCGCCGGGTCTGATGGGGGCTCCTGCAACCGGAGCCCCCACCATGGCCGATTCCCGCGCCGAACACATTGCCCAGCTGGCCGAACTGATCAAGGACGTGGAGGTGGCCATGTTCACCACCGTCGGCGTCGACGGCCGCCTGTACAGCCGCCCGTTGGGCACCCAGCAGGTCGCCTTCGATGGCGACCTCTGGTTCGCCACCGCTGCAGACAGCCCGAAGGTGGCCGAGATCGCGCTCAATCCGCGGGTCAACGTGGCCTATGCCTCGCCATCGAAGAACACGTACGTGTCGGTGGCCGGACGCGCGCGCATCGTCGATGACCGGGAGAAGATCGAGGAGCTGTGGTCGCCGCCGATGAAGCTGTTCTTCCCGGGTGGCAAGGATGATCCGAACCTGCGGCTGATCCACGTGCGCGCCGATTCGGCGGAGTACTGGGATGGCCCGGGCACGCTGCTGGGCAAGGCGCTGAGCTTCGTGCTGTCGGCGGTGCAGGACGAGCCGGCGCAGCTGGGCGACAACGGGTTCATTGACCTGCGGTGAGCAATTCCGCCGGGCATGGCCCGGCGCTACCGCTGCTTCATCCACGCATGGCGTGGATCTACTGCTTACGCATTGGTCCACGCCGCCCGAGCGATTTCCGCATGGGTCCATGTCGTGCGCGCGATCCAGTAGATCCACGCCATGCGTGGATGATCATGTCATCCGCAGAGGGTAGTGCCGGGGGGGGGGGGGGGGGGGGGGGGGGGGGGGGGGGGGGCGCGGGCGCCCGGGGGGGGGGCGGGGCCGGGGCCCCCCCCCCCCCCCCCCGCCCCCCCCCCCCCCCCCCCCCCGACTCTACCAGCGCGTTGAAATGGATGCCGGTACTCAAAACCAGCGTTGGAACAGCTCCACCGTATACCCCACCAGCTGCCCGGAACTGAAGCCGAAGAAGGCGATCGCCACCAGCCCGGCAACCCAGTTGAACAGCATCAACGCACCATCGCGTTCCAGCAGCGCCAGCGCGAACAGCAGCAGCTGGAAGCCGAACAGGAAGTTGGTGAACGGGATCGGCAGCGACAACAGCACGCCCAGCAGCACCAGCAGCAGGCCGGTGAACGCATGCGCCGGCAGCGGGATCAGCAGCTGCGGCATGCGCGGCGACAGCATCCGGTCCAACCGCCGCAGCGGACGGTCGATGCGATCCAGGAAGCTGTGCATGGTGCCGCGCTTTGGCCCGCGGCGGGCAATGAAACCCGGCAGCCACGGCTTGCGCCGGCAGAACAGCATCTGCAGCCCAATCAACACCACCAGCGGCCCGCTGACCGCGCCGCCCATGCCCGGGATCGGGATGAAGGAGGGCAGGATGGCGACGAACAGGAATACGCCGAAAGCGCTCTGCTGCAGGTCCTTGAGGATCTGCCCGAGTGGCATGTGCTCAGCCGGGTCGCCGGAGGCGAACATCGCCAGCAGGGTACGGATGCCCTCGTTGCGGTAGATCGGGCGCGGCTCGCCCGATCCCTCGTGCGGCGCCTGGTTGGACTCAGGCGGTGAGCTCATCGGCCTGCTCATCGGACAGGGTGCGCAGCAGCAGCTTGTCCACGCGTGCGCCGTCCAGGTCGACCACCTCGAAGCGCCAGCCGGCCCAATCGAAGTATTCGCCTGCATGCGGGATGCGACCGAAGTAGTGGATGCACATGCCGGCCAGCGTGTAGTAGTCGCCGTCCTCGGCATCGGGCAGCTCGTTGCTGCCGATCAGTTCGCGAAGGTCCTCGATCGGCAGCGAACCATCCACCAGCAGCGAGCCGTCCTCGCGGGTCACCACCAGCGCGTCTTCGTCGGCGTTTTCCACTGCCTGCAGGCGGCCGACCACCGCGCCCATCAGGTCGCTGATGGTCACCAGGCCTTGGATCTCGCCGTACTCGTCCACCACCAGCGCCATCGACTGCTGTTCCTCGCGGAAGATCTCCAACAGCTTCATCGCGTGGGTCGATTCGGAAACGTACAGCGGCTCGCGCAGGGTCTGGAACAGCGCGTTGTCACCGCGCGCCATGCGCGTGGCCAGCGACTTCAGTTCCAGGATGCCGACCACGTCCATGTCGTTGTCGCGCAGCACCGGGTACCGCGAGAACTCGTGCTCGGCCATGATTTCGAGGTTGCGCTCCAGCCCGGCCTGGGTGTCGAGCCAGGCGATGCGGTTGCGCGGGGTCATCAGGCTGTCGGCGGTGCGGTCGCCCAGGCGCATGACACGGTTCATCATGTCGCGCTCGTGGGTGTCGATCACGCCGGCCTCGTGGCTCTCGGCCACCAGCATGCGGATCTCTTCTTCGGTCACCTGGGCAGCCTCGTCCTGGCCCAGGCCCATCACCTTCAGCATCAGCTGGGTGGTCTTGGACAGCAGCCAGACGAAGGGCAGGGCCAGCTTGGCCAGCCAGCTCATCGGCATGGCCACCAGGCCGGCGATGGCCTCGGACCGGGTCAGGGCCAGGCGCTTGGGCACCAGCTCGCCGAAGATCAGGGTGATGAAGGTGATCAGGCTGACGGCCAGCACCGTGCCGATCTTGCCGGCATAGGCAAAGCCGGGCATCAGCCCCTCGATCCAGCCGCCGAAGGCTTCGCCCAGTGCCTCACCGCCCAGATAGCCGGTCAGGACGCCGATGACGGTAATGCCGATCTGGACGGTGGACAGGAAGCTTTCAGGCTTCTCGGAGAGCTCCAACGCCTTGGCTGCGCGCTTGGAGGTGGCCGCCATCTGCTTCAGGCGGCTCTTGCGCGAGGTCATGACCGACATCTCGGACATGGCAAAGAAGCCGTTCAGAAGAACAAGCGCGAAAACAATCAGGATCATTTCAAACACGGGCGTCGTCCCCGGTTGGTGGCAGGGAGGGCGGGTGCTTGCAGTGGCGGCAGGCGCTCAGGAACGGGGTCCGGCGCGGCGCAGGGGGGTAAGGGTCGTCGTCCATAAGGTGCGCCCGGGGGCGCGCTGGCATCTTAGCAAAGGCCCATGGCAGGGTGGCAACTACCTGTTCAGGTTGGGGGTTTCCACCCCCTCTTGGGGGGCGGGGATACCCGGAATGGTCATCTAGCCGTCATAATTCGTCCTGGTGCCGTCCTTCCCGCGACGGCTGACAGGTTTCTCAATGTTCTCTCTGCAGACCATTTTCGGTTCCGGCAAACAGTTCTACACCCTGCTCGATGAGGCTGCCGTCGCGGCCAACGACGCCGCCAAGGCACTGCATTCGATGCTGCGCGAGGCCGACCGCCAGCCCGCGCTGGACGCCTTCAAGCTGGCCCGCCTGCGCGAGCGCGCCGCCTCGGACAAGATCAGCCAGGCGCTGGTGGACAGCTTCATGACCCCGATCGAGCGCGAGGACATCGAAGCGCTGGGTTCGGCCCTGTACAAGATTCCGAAGCAGATCGAGAAGTTCGCCGATCGCTATTCGCTGGCCACGACCCACCTGGAACACATCGACTTCGCGCCGCGCGCGGCGATGCTGGAACAGGCGGCCGGCGTGGTGGTGGAGATGGTGGCCGACCTGCGCCACATGAACCTGGACCGCATGACCGCGCTGAACGAGAAGCTGCGCTCGCTGGAGAACGAGGCCGACCGCCTGATGCTCGAGCTGTACCGCGACATCTACTCGGGCCGCCTCGACAACCTGCAAATGTTCCTGCTGAAGGAATTCTTCGAGATCCTGGAAAAGGCCATCGACCGCTGCCGCGAGGCGGGCGTCGTGGCGTACCAGATCGTCTTGAAGAACAGCTGACGGACGCCGCCGCATGTTGACCCTTGTCCTGGTGGTGATCCTGGCCGCGCTCGTCTTCGAGTTCATCAACGGTTTCCACGACACTGCCAATTCCATTGCCACCGTGGTGGCGACCAAAGTGCTTTCGCCCGGCTGGGCGGTGATGCTGGCGGCGGGCATGAACCTGCTCGGCGCGCTGACCGGCACCGCAGTCGCACTCACCATCGCCTCGGGCCTGCTCAACACCAACGTCGTGGATGTCACCCCGCAGGTGATCCTCTGCGCGCTGCTGGGCGGCATCATCTGGAACCTGATCACCTGGTGGAAGGGCCTGCCGTCCTCCTCCTCGCACGCCCTGATCGGCGGCCTGTGTGGCGCCGGCCTGGCCGCGGCCCACAACAACTGGGACGCGCTGATCTGGTCCGAGCGCCTGGGCAGCTGGGCGCAGAACAAGGGCCTGCTGTGGAAGGTGTTCGTGCCGATGATCACCTCGCCGATTGCCGGCTTCCTGCTCGGCATCGTGGTGATGGTGCTGCTGTGGGCGATCATCGCCGGTCTGGCCAAGATCGGCGGCGCCATCGGCCGCCTGGCGCGCCCGCGCATCGTCAATGCCTTCTTCGGCAAGGCGCAGATCGCCTCGGCGGCCTATATGGGCTTCGCCCACGGCCACAACGACGCGCAGAAGACCATGGGCATCATCGCCATGACCCTGATCGGTGCCGAAGCCACCGGCGCGTTGAACGACCTGCCGTCGTGGCTGGCCTTCATGCACCCGGACGCGCACGCCGGTGACGGCATCGCGATGTGGATCGTGCTGACCTGCGCGGTGGTGATGGCTGCCGGTACCGCCTCGGGCGGCTGGAAGATCATCAAGACCCTGGGCCACAAGATGGTCAAGCTGCACCCGATCCACGGCTTCGCCGCGGAGACCAGTTCGGCCACGATCCTGACCCTGGCCGCCCACTTCGGCATGCCGGTCTCGACCACCCACAGCATCTCCACCGCCATCATGGGCGT
This sequence comes from Stenotrophomonas sp. S41, assembly GCF_016624625.1. NCBI lineage: Bacteria > Pseudomonadati > Pseudomonadota > Gammaproteobacteria > Lysobacterales > Lysobacteraceae > Stenotrophomonas > Stenotrophomonas sp. S41. Next base: position 6,807 of record NZ_JACVTV010000163.1, read on the forward strand.
GGGCTTCGCCAAGAACCCGCGTTCGCTGAGGTTCGGCGTGATCGAGCGCATCGTCTGGGCCTGGATCCTGACCATCCCCGCCGCCGGCGGCTGTGCGTACCTGATCCTGAAGCTGTTCGAGCTTTTCGGCTGGACCTGAGGCCAACGGCCCGATAAACGAAAAAGCCCGCCGGATTCCGGCGGGCTTTTTTCATGGGAGTGACCCGTCCTGAATTGGGTTGACACCTTTTCCCTCTGGAGAAGGAATGTT
>NZ_JACVTV010000164.1:0-6661 GCF_016624625.1 Stenotrophomonas sp. S41
CCCCGTAACCTCCCCCCTCCCCGCCAAACCTGTAACGCTGCTGTCGCCGTTGATGTTGCTCCTGCTCCAGCGGGTGCAGGGCCGCAGGCCCTGCGATGCCTCCCCCTTGTCTGGCGGCCCGGCCAGCGCCATATGGACAGGGATGCCCGCCTGCCGGGCCCGTTTCCTGGAGATCTGCCGTGACCGTTGCCAACCCCCTGCTCGATGCTTCCGGCCTGCCGCCCTTCGAGGCGATCCGCCCCGAGCACGTGGCGCCGGCGCTGGACGTGCTGCTGGCCGACGCCGAAGCCGCCGTCAAAACGGCCGAGCAGGTGCAGCCGGTGCGCTGGGAAACCTTCGTGACCCCGCTGGACGATGCCACCGAACGCCTGTGGCGCGCCTGGGGCCTGGTCGGCCACCTGCAGGGCGTGGTCAACACCCCCGAGCTGCGCGAGGCCTACAACAGCAACCTGCCGCGGGTGACCCGCTTCGCCAGCGCGCTGGGCCAGAACCTGGCGCTGTACCGCCAGTACCAGGCGCTGGCCGCCAGCCCGGAAGCGGCCGGCTTCGATGAAGCCCGGCGCAAGGTGCTGGACAACACCCTGCGTGATTTCCGCTTGGGCGGTGCCGAACTGGATGCCGACGCCCAGCAGCGTTTCGCCGCGATCAAGGAAGAGCTGTCGGCGCTGTCGGCGAAGTTCTCGCAGAACGTGCTCGACGCCACCGATGCCTGGTCGCTGATCGTGGAAGACGAAGCGCGGCTGGCCGGCGTGCCGGACGACGTCAAGGCCGCTGCCCGCGCCGCCGCTGAAAAGGACGGCAAGCCCGGCTGGAAACTGACCCTGCAGATGCCGTGCTACCTGCCGGTGCAGACCTGGGGCGAAGACCGCGACCTGCGCGAGATCCTGTACCGCGCCAGCGCACAGCGTGCGTCCGAATTCGGCGATGAAGCGCTGGACAACGGCGGCAACATCGACCGCATCCTCGGCCTGCGCGCCGAACTGGCCGCGCTGCTGGGTTTTGCCTCCTACGCCGATTATTCGGTGGCCACCAAGATGGCGCAGGACCCGGCCGAAGTGCTCGCCTTCCTGCGTGACCTGGCCGTGCGTGCCAAGCCGTTCGCCGGCAAGGATCGCGCCGAGCTGGAACAGTTCGCCCGTGACCAGCTGGGCATCGACAGCCTGCAGGCCTGGGACCTGGCGTTCGCCGCCGACCGCCTGAAGCAGGCGCGCTACAGCTATTCCGAGCAGGAAGTGAAGCAGTACTTCACCGAGCCGAAGGTGCTCGGCGGCCTGTTCTCGGTGATCGAGCAGCTGTACGGCCTGCGTGTGCAGGAAGACAGCGCGCCGGTGTGGCACGAGGACGTGCGCTTCTTCCGCCTGGTCGATGCGCAGGGTGCGTTGGTCGGCCAGTTCTACCTGGATCTGTACGCGCGCGAAGGCAAGCGCGGTGGTGCGTGGATGGATGATTGCCGCAACCGCCGCGAGCGTGCCGATGGCAGCGTGCAGACGCCGCTGGTCTACCTGGTGTGCAACTTCGGCCGCGGCGCCAACGGCAAGCCGGCCACCTTCAGCCACAACGAAGTGACCACGCTGTTCCATGAAATGGGCCACGGCCTGCACCAGCTGCTGACGCGCATCGGCGAACTCGGCGTGGCCGGCATCAACGGCGTGGAGTGGGATGCGGTGGAGCTGCCCAGCCAGTTCATGGAGAACTTCTGCTGGGAATGGGACCACCTGCAGGGCATGACCGCGCACGTGGACACGGGCGAGCCGCTGCCGCGCGCGCTGTACGAGCGCATGCTGGCGGCGCGCAATTTCCACAGCGGCATGGCTACCGTGCGCCAGCTGGAATTCGGCCTGTTCGACATGCTGATCCACAGCCAGTTCGAACCGGCGCAGGATAGCGTGCTGGCGTTGCTGGACCGCGTACGCAGCGAAGTGGCGGTGAACCATCCGCCGGCCTGGAATCGCTTCCCGCACCAGTTCAGCCACATCTTCGCGGGTGGTTACGCGGCCGGTTACTACAGCTACAAGTGGGCCGAGGTGCTCAGCGCCGATGCCTATGCGGCGTTCGAAGAAGCCCCGCAGGCGCTGGCTGAAACCGGTGCGCGCTTCCGCGACGAAATCCTCTCGCGCGGTGGCAGCCGTCCGGCGGCGGAGAACTTCAAGGCGTTCCGCGGCCGCGCGCCGCAGATCGACGCGTTGCTGCGCCATTCGGGCATGGCGTAAACGAAAAAACGCGGTGCATACCGGTAGCGCTGGGCCATGCCCGGCGAGCGCGCAGCGCGGCGCGGCAACAAGAGCCGCCGGGCATGGCCCGGCGCTACCGTACATCGGTCAATCGGCGTAGATCATCTTCCGCGTCATGCCGCCGTCGACGATGAAATCCTGCCCGGTGCTGAAACCGGACAGCGACGACAGCAGGTACACCGCCAGTGCGCCGATGTCTTCGGGCTCGCCCACGCGCCCGACCGGGTGCTGGCCGTGGTCGCTGGCCGAATACTCCGGCGCATGCCGCCGCGAAGGAGCCTGCCAGGCGGTGGTGCCGATCCAGCCGGGGCTGATGCTGTTCACGCGTACCGCCGGGCCGGCACTGATCGCCAGCGCGTGGGTGAAGGCCACCAGCCCGCCCTTGGCGGCGGCATAGGCCTCGCTGTTGGCTTCCGACTGCCACGCGCGGGTGGAGGCGACGTTGATGATCGAACCGGCCGCGCTGGCCTTCAGTGCCGGCAGCGCATGCTTGCTGCACAGGAACGCGCCATGCAGCGAGGACAGCCGTCGCTGCCACTCGTCCCATTCCATGTCCTGCAGCACGGTGCCGTGCGGGCCGGCAATACCGGCGTTGTTGACCAGGCCATCGATGCGGCCAAAACGCTGCTGCGCCGCGCCGATGAAGTCGCGCACGCTGGCTTCGTCGGCGATGTCCAGGCGCTGGAACGCGGCATCATCGCCACGCTGCCATTCGTCCAGGCAGGCCTGGCCTGCTTCCACGTCCAAGTCGCCGATCAGCACGCGGCCACCGGCACCCAGCACGGCCTGCGCCACGCCGCGGCCGATGCCGTTGGCACCGCCGGTGACCAGCACCACCTTGCCCTGCAGCGGTGCCGCCGGCCATGCGGCGATGGGCGGAACCGCGCTCACGACAGGTCTTCCCCGCGCAGGCGGCGGTGCCAGCCGGCCACGCCGATGCGGTCCAGGGTCTGGATGTTGCGCTCGACGATCACGTCCGGGTCCGGGAAGGCGTCCACGGCGCGCTCCACGCTTTCCTCGCGCAGCAGGTGCAGGGTGGGGAAGGGCGCGCGGTTGGTGTAATTGCTGGCATCGTCGGCAGCCACGCCATCGAACTGGTAGTCCGGGTGGAAGCTGGCCACCTGCAGGATGCCCTGCAGGTCCAGCGCCTCGATGGCAGCGTCGGCGTTGTCGAGGAAATCGTTGTAGTCGAGGAAATCGGTCAGCACCTGCGGATGCACGATCAGGGTGGTGTCGATCTGCTCGGCCGGGGTGTCGCGCAGCAGCACCAGCTCCTCGGCCAACTGTTCAACCAGTGCCTCGGGCGTGGTCGCATCGCTGAGCACGAAGCGGACCTGGTCCTTCACGTAGACCGCCTTGGCGAACGGGCACAGGTTCAGGCCGATCACGATGCGCTCCAGCCACAGGCGGGTGGCGGCGATCGGGTCGTCGGTGGGCAGGGCGGGGTCGGTCATGGCGGGCGCTTCGGCTGGCGGGGGCCGCCATTGTAGGCAGTCGCCCGCGGCTGCGTTGTTCACTGTCCACGCACTGGACAGTGGCGATGCTGGAAAGTCCCATCCATTCAAGCCCTTGCCGAGATCGCACCGATGGCCGATTGCCTGCGCGGCGGGCCAGGCGTGCAATGGACGCACGACACAGGAGGACACCTCATGACTGCATCTTCCCCGTGGCTGCCGGACGAACTCTGGTCCGGCGCCTTCTTCGACGGCCAGTGGCAGGCCGCCAGCCAGCGCCACCCGGTGATCGAGCCGGCCACCGGCCAGACCCTCGGCGAGGTCGGCCTGGCCGACGCCGCCCAGGTCGCCACCTCGGCCGCCGCCGCCGCGCAGGCCCAGCAGGGCTGGGCCGCCGCCCCCTATGAACAGCGTGCGCAGGTGCTGCGCCAAGCCGCGCGCCTGGCCGAAGACAACATCGACACCCTGGTGGACTGGCTGGTGCGCGAAAGCGGCTCGACCCGCCTGAAGGCCGGCTTCGAGGCCAAGGTGACCATCAAGGCGCTGCACGAAGCCGCCGCGCTGCCCTCGCGCAGCACCGGTGAAATCCTGCCCTCCGAACCGGGCCGGTTGAATCTGGCCCGGCGCCGTCCGCTGGGCGTGGTCGGGGTCATCTCACCGTTCAATTTCCCGCTGTACCTGGCCATGCGTGCGGTGGCACCGGCCATCGCGCTCGGCAATGCCGTGGTGCTCAAGCCCGACCCGCGCACCGCGGTGTGCGGTGGCGCGGTCATCGCCCGCCTGTTCGAACAGGCCGGGCTGCCGGCCGGCGTGCTGCACATGCTGCCCGGTGACGGCGCCGCCGGTGCCGCGCTGACCAGCGATCCGCACGTGGCGATGATCCAGTTCACCGGTTCCACCGCCGCAGGCCGCAAGGTCGGCGAAGCGGCCGGCAAGCACCTGAAGAAGGTCTCGCTGGAACTGGGTGGCAAGAACTCGCTGATCATCCTCGACGATGCCGACCTCGATCTGGCCGTGGCCAACACTGCCTGGGGCGTGTACCTGCACCAGGGCCAGATCTGCATGGCCACCGGCCGCGTGCTGGTGCACAGGAAGATCCATGCCGCGTTCCTGGAAAAGCTGGTGGCCAAGGCGAAGTCGCTGAAGGTCGGCGACCCGGCACGCGAAGACGTGGCGATCGGACCGCTGATCAACGCCACCCAGCGCGACCACGCCGCCCGCGTGGTGGCCGACGCGGTCAAGGCCGGCGCCACGCTGGAAGCCGGCGGTACCCACCAGGACCTGTTCTTCGCGCCCACCGTGCTCGGCAACGTGGCTGCCGACAACCCGGCATTCAATGAAGAAATCTTCGCGCCGGTGGCGGTCGTGGTGCCGTTCGACGATGACGACCAGGCCGTGCAGCTGGCCAACGACAGCGAATACGGCCTGTCGATGGCCATCGTGTCCAGCAACGTCGGCCGCGCGCTGAAGCTCGGCGAACGCCTGCGCACCGGCCTGCTGCACATCAACGACCAGACGGTGAACGACGAAGTGATCAATCCCTTCGGCGGCGTCGGTGCGTCCGGCAACGGCACCAGCATCGGCGGCCCGGCCAACTGGGAAGAGTTCACCCAGTGGCAGTGGCTGACCGTCAAGGGCGAAGCGCCCGCCTATCCGATCTGATCGAAGGAACCATCACGATGAACGACAACACCGCAACGCGTGAGATCACCGCCGCCGTGGTCCGCGGCAAGGAACAGCCCTTCGTCATCGAGCAGGCGCAGCTGCGCGGCCCGCAGGACGACGAGGTACGGGTGAAGGTGGTGGCCACCGGCCTCTGCCATACCGACCTGATCGTGCGCGACCAGTACTACCCGGTGCCGCTGCCGGCGGTGCTCGGCCATGAAGGCGCCGGCATCGTCGAGGCCGTGGGCCCGAACGTGCGTGACCTGAAGGTGGGCGACCACGTGGTGCTGACCTACGGCGCCTGCGGCCACTGCAATCCCTGCCGCGGCGGCCACGGTGCCTACTGCAAGGATTTCTTCGGGCTCAACTTCGGCGGCGACGATGGCCACGGCCATACCGCCATCACCGATGCGCAGGGCCAGCCGCTGCACGATCACTTCTTCGCGCAGTCCTCGTTCGCCACCTTCGCCATCGCGCGCGAGATCAACGCGATCAAGGTGCCCGACGATGCGCCGCTGGAACTGCTGGGCCCGCTGGGCTGCGGCATCCAGACCGGTGCCGGTGCGGTGCTCAATTCGCTGAAGGTGCGCTCGGGCAGCAGCTTCGCCAGCTACGGTGCCGGCGCGGTGGGCCTGAGTGCGGTGATGGCGGCCAAGGTGGCCGGTGCCACCACCATCATCGCCATCGATGTGGTGCCGTCGCGCCTGGAGCTGGCACTGGAGCTGGGCGCTACCCACGTGGTCAACAGCCGCGAGACCGACGTGGTGGAAGCGGTGCGTGCGATCACCGGTGGCGGCGCTGATTTCGCGCTGGAATCCACCGGCCGCCCGGAAGTGCTGTCAGCCGGCATCGAGGCGCTGGGCGGGCTGGGCATGATGGGCGTGGTGGGTGCGCCGAAGCTGGGCACCACCGCCAGTTTCGATGTGAACAACCTGCTGCTGGGCGGGCGCAGCATCCGCGGCATCGTCGAAGGTGACAGCGTGCCGCAGGTGTTCATCCCGCAGCTGGTGACGCTGTTCCTGCAGGGGCGGTTCCCGTTCGACAAGCTGGTGAAGTTCTATCCGCTGGAGCAGATCAACCAGGCGGCCGAGGACAGCACGCGCGGGATCACCCTGAAGCCGATCCTGCGGATCGCGGCGTAACGGGCATCGGTAGTGCCGGCCGCTGGCCGGCAACATCAAAAGCCGGCTATCCGTGGGTTGGCGTGGTGGGTCCGGTTGAGGGGGACGCCGTAAATACGTCCTTGTAGGCTTGGTCGCGGCTTGCTCGTGTGCGCTGTCCTGCGCACACGGCAAGACCGGGGTTGGGCGT
>NZ_JACVTV010000165.1:0-6476 GCF_016624625.1 Stenotrophomonas sp. S41
CCTCAACCGGACCCACCCCGCCATCCCACGGAAAGCCAGCTTTTGACGTTGCCGTTGCCGTGGCTTGAAGCGGGTGCAGGGCTGCAAGCCCTGCAGATGAACCATCACCCCAGTACCCACATCCACGCCGGCAGCGTCACCAGCGACAGCACGATCCCATACCCCACCAGCGCCGCCGCCAGCCGTGGCGCCAGCCGGTGCGAGATCGCCAGCGCGGCCGCGGTGATCATCGTCGGCATCGCAGACTCAAGAACGTTGGCCTTCAGCATCAGCCCCTGCATGCCCAGCGCCCACGACAGCGGCAACGCCAGCGCCGGCAGCACCAGCAGCTTCAGCAGCAGGCCCACCGCCAGCGGACGCAGCTCCTCGCGGCGCAGGCGCAGCTGGATCGACAGCCCGACCGCCAGCATCACCAGCGGCAGCATCGCGTCGGCCAGCTGCTTCAATGCCGTGCCAATCCACGACGGCGGCTGCGCCGGCATCAGCAGCAGCGCGAACAGCAGCGCCCACAGCGGCGGGAAGCGGCCGATGCGGCCCAGCACCTGCAGCGCCGTCGGCGGGCGGTCGCCGCTGTAACGCGCCAGCACCAGCAGACCGAAGGTGGACAGCAGCAGGAAGGTGCCGAACTGGTCGTAGACCACCGCATAGGGCAAGGCGGCGTCGCCCAGCAACGCGCGCACCATCGGGTAGCCGATGAAGCTGGAGTTGGCCAGGGCCACGCAGATCAGCAGCACCGCGTGTACGTCGCGGGCGAAGCCGAACACGCGCGTGGCCAGGCTGACCAGCGCCCAGGTGGCCAGCATCAGCAGCCACGGCGTGGCCATCAGCCCCAGCAGGCTGGCATCCAGCTGCAGGCGCGGCACGTAGGTCAGCACCGCCGCGGGCAGGCAGACGTACAGCACCACTTTGTTGAGCGTCTCGGCGGCGTTGTCCGGCAGCGCGCGCAGGCGGGCAAACAGCATGCCCAGCCCGAGCATGGCCAGGATCAGGGCGAACGCATCGAAGGCCATGGGCGGCTCCCCCTCAGGCACACGCCTGCGACGCGTTGGATTGTGCGATGCAGCACCGCAGGCGGCAAGCGCCTGCGGTCATGCCTCACGGCCAGGCCGGCGGCGCCGAGGCCCAGGCCTGCTGCACTTCCGCCAGGCTGGCGCGCTCGTCATCGCGCCAGGCCGGCAGCAGCTCCGGGTAACGGCTGCTGTCGTTCCACTGGGTCGGCTCGGTGCGCACGGCGGCGGCGTACCACTTCACCGCCTCCTGCTGCTGGCCGGCCCGCCACAACGCCAGCGCGTAGGTGGGCGGAATCCACGCGGCATTGCTGCGCAGGTTGTTGGCCACCGACTGCCACTGTTCCAGCGCGGCAAGCGCCTGGCCCTGCCGCAGCAGGTCCCAGCCGTAGTTCCAGCGCACGCTGCGGCCCAGGATGCTCTGGACGGGCGCTTCGGTCATGGCTTCGTGGTAGAGCTGGTTTCCCACTTCCGCCCGCCCCTGCGCGATGGCCACCGACGCCAGCTGTGCGGTGGCCTCCAGGCTCTTGCGGCCCCGCTCGCGCTGCTTCAACAGCTGCGCGATCAGGTCCTCGCCAGCGCCACTCACCACGATGATCGGTGCGGCGGCAGCATCATTGTCGAAATAGAATTCCTGCGGTGCCGGCAATGCCGGTGCCGCCCATGCGGCGGCCGCGCTCGAGACCAGCAGCACGCCGGCCAGGAACTGTCCTGCAACTGACATCAAATTTCCCCCGGGTTGAAACACCAACCTCCCCTCTCCCCCCGATCCTAACCCCAGCAAGGCCGCCGATGCGAGTGCCGGGCCTTCCGGGCCCCACTGTTACAATTCGCGCCTTTCCCGCCGCGTGCCCGCACGCGGCCGGTGCCAGCCGATCCTACCGGGCCAGCCATGACCAGTACCGCGCAACTCACTTCGCCCTCTTCCGCCGACCTGATCGACCGTGATTACACGCTCGACCACAAGTACACCCGCAACGAGGGGCGGATCTACCTGAGTGGCGTGCAGGCACTGGTCCGGCTGCCGCTGATGCAGCGCCTGCGCGATGCGCACGAAGGCATCGACAGCGCCGGCTTCGTCAGTGGCTACCGCGGCAGCCCGCTGGGTGGCTTCGACCTGGAACTGTGGCGTGCGCGCAAGCACCTGGAAGCGGCCAAGGTGAAGTTCACCCCCGGCCTCAACGAGGACCTGGGCGCCACCATGGTGTGGGGCACGCAGCAGACCAACCTGTTCCCCGGCGCCAACGTGCAGGGCGTGTTCGGCATGTGGTACGGCAAGGGTCCGGGCGTGGACCGCTGCGGCGACGTGTTCAAGCATGCCAATGCGGCCGGCACCTCGCGCCACGGCGGCGTGCTGGCCCTGGCCGCCGATGACCATGCCTGCCGCAGCTCGACCCTGCCGCATGGCAGCGAAGACGAATTCGTCAGCGCGATGATGCCGGTGCTGAACCCGGCCGGCGTGCAGGACATCCTCGACATGGGCCTGCTGGGCTGGGCGATGAGCCGTTACACCGGGCGCTGGGTCGGCTTCAAGACCATCGCCGAGACGGTGGAATCGTCGGCGTCGGTCGAGGTCGACCCGCTGGCCCGGCGCATCGTGCTACCGGAAGACTTCGACATGCCCAGCGGCGGCCTCAACATCCGCTGGCCGGACCCGCCGCTGGACCAGGAAATGCGCCTGCACCGCTATGCGGTGAAGGCCGCGCAGGCCTTCGCCCGCGCCAACGGCATCGACAAGGTGGTGATGGATGCGCCGCGCGCGCGGCTGGGCATCGTCACCACCGGCAAGAGCTACCTGGACGTGCTGCAGGCGCTGGAATACCTGGGCCTGGACGAAGCCGCGTGCGCCGACATCGGCATCCGCGTGTACAAGGTCGGCATGACCTGGCCGCTGGAGCCGGAAGGCATCGCGCGCTTCGCGCAGGGCCTGGAAGACATCATCGTGGTGGAGGAGAAGCGTGCCTTCATCGAGCGCCAGATGAAGGAGCAGTTCTTCAACTGGCCGGTCAGCTGGGGCCAGCGCCCTTCCATCGTCGGCAAGTACGACGAGAGCGGCGAATGGATCCTGCCGTCGACCGGCGAACTGACCCCGGCCACCATCGCCGGCGTGATCGGCCGCCGCATCCAGAAGTTCTTCAACAACGAATCGATCGAACAGCGCCTGCAGTGGATGCAGGAAAAGGAAGCCGAGCTTGCGCTGCCGCGCGCCAGCTTCCCGCGCGTGCCGCACTACTGCTCGGGCTGCCCGCACAACACCTCCACCCAGGTGCCGGAAGGCTCGCGTGCACTGGCCGGCATCGGTTGCCATTACATGGTGACCTGGATGGACCGCAGCACCGACACCTTCACCCACATGGGCGGCGAAGGCGTGACGTGGGCCGGGCAGGCGCCGTTCACCGACACGCCGCACGTGTTCCAGAACCTGGGCGACGGCACCTATTTCCACAGCGGCTCGCTGGCGATCCGCCAGGCGGTCGCGGCCGGCGTCAACATCACCTACAAGATCCTCTACAACGATGCGGTGGCGATGACCGGCGGCCAGCCGGTGGACGGCCCGCTGAGCGTGCCCGACATCGCCAGGCAGATGCGCGCCGAAGGCATCCACACCATCGTGGTGCTGTCGGACAACATCGGCAAGTGGACCGGCCAGCGCGAACATTTCCCCAGCGACGTCGAGTTCCACGACCGCAGTGAACTGGACGCCGTGCAGAAGCGCCTGCGCGAAGTAAAGGGTGTTTCGATCCTGATCTACGAACAGACCTGCGCCACCGAAAAGCGTCGCCGCCGCAAGCGCGGCAAGCTGGAAGACCCGCAGAAGCGCGTGCTGATCAATTCGCTGGTCTGCGAAGGCTGCGGCGACTGCGGCAAGAAGAGCTTCTGCGTCTCGGTGCTGCCGAAGGAAACCGAGTTCGGGCGCAAGCGCGAGATCGACCAGTCCAACTGCAACAAGGACTATTCCTGCGTGAATGGTTTCTGCCCGAGCTTCGTCACCGTGCACGGTGGCCAGCCACGCAAGGGCAGCAAGCGCGATGCCTCCACGCTGCTGGACAACCTGCCGGCGCCGACCATCCGCGGCACGCTGGAACAGCCCTGGAACATCCTGATCACCGGCGTCGGCGGCACCGGCGTGGTGACCATCGGCGCCCTGCTCGGCATGGCCGGCCACCTGGAAGGCAAGGGCGCGACCGTGCTCGACCAGACCGGCCTGGCGCAGAAGGGCGGCGCGGTCACCACCCACATCCGCATTGCCCGCCGCCCGGACGACATCCATGCCGTGCGCATCGCCGCCGGTGAGGCCGACCTGGTGCTGGGCTGCGACATGGTGGTGGTGAACGACTACTGGGCGCTGTCGAAGGTCCGCGCCGGCCGTTCGCAGGTCGTGCTCAACACCTATGAAGCGATGCCGGGCACCTTCACCACGCGCCCGGACATGCAGTTCCCCGCCGCCGACATCGTGGCCGGCGTGCGCGTGGCGCTGGGCGGCCAGGAGCCGCTGCAGCTCGATGCCACCCAGCTGGCCACCGCGCTGCTGGGCGATGCCATCGCCGCCAACCTGTTCATCCTCGGCTACGCGTGGCAGCACGGCCTGGTGCCGCTGTCGTTCGACTCGCTGATGCGTGCCATCGAACTGAACGGCGCGGCCGTGGCGATGAACCAGCAGGCCTTCGCCTGGGGCCGCCTGGCCGTGGTCGACCCGCAGGCCGTGCAGCAGGCCGCCGGCCTGGTGCGCAACCGCCATACCGATACCGAATCCACCCCGGGCCCGCTGCACCCGCTGCCGCCGGGCGAGTGGGAAGGCAACGAATGGGGCGCCACCGCCGCACCGCGCAACACCGCCGACGAGCGCGAGCTGCGCGGCCTGCCCTCGCATGGTGGCGAGGTGGCCTTCCTGCCGCTGGACGACGCGCGCCTGTCGCGTTCGCTGGACGAAATGATCGAGCGCCGCGCCGCGTTCCTGGTCGAGTACCAGGACGCCGCCTACGCCAACCGCTACCGCAGCCTGGTCGAGCGCGTGCGTGCGGCCGAAGCCGAGCGCATCGGTGGCTCCACCGCGCTGACCGAGACCGTGGCCCGCTACCTGTTCAAGCTGATGGCCTACAAGGACGAGTACGAAGTGGCCCGCCTGTACACCAGCGGCGACTTCCAGCGCCGCCTGCAGCAGCAGTTCGAGGGCGATTACCAGCTGCGCTTCCACCTGGCGCCGCCGCTGTTCGCGAAGAAGGATGAGCAGGGCCGCCTGCTGAAGAAGGAATACGGCCCGTGGATGTTCAAGGCCTTCGGCCTGCTGGCCAAGCTGAAGTTCCTGCGCGGCGGCCGCCTGGATGTGTTCGGCCGTACCGAAGAGCGGCGCATGGAGCGCCAGCTGATCGCCGATTACGAAGCCACCGTGCTGCAGCTGCTGGAAGGCCTGGAAGACGGCCGCCTGGCCCTGGCCGTGGAAATCGCCAGCGTGCCCGAGCACATCCGCGGCTTCGGCCACGTCAAGGAAGCGCACTACGAACAGGCCAAGGCGCGCGAGGCTGCGCTGCTGGCGCAGTGGCGCAACCCGAAGGCGCTGCACATCGTGCAGGTGGCTTGAAGGTCGCTGAAACGGTAGTGCCGGCCGCTGGCCGGCATCCCTCCAGGCAATCGGTTGCCGGCCAGCGGCCGGCACTACCGGTGGTTCAGCCCAACCGCCACAGCAGAAGGCGGTTGTTGGCCGGCATCGCCACGTCGCGCAGGCGGGTGAAGCCATTGTCTTCGGCCAGCGCCTGCACGGCTTCGACATCGCGAATGCCGCTGCGCGGGTCACGCGCCTTCAGCCAGGCATCGAACTGCGCGTTGCTGTCACTGGTGTAGCGGCCGCCGTAGTTGAACGGGCCGTAGACCGCCAGCAGCGCACCGTGGCGCAGCAGCGGCGGCAGCGCGGCAAACAGCGCCTGCACGTGCTCCCAGCCCATGATGTGCAGGGTATTGGCGGTGAACGCCGCATCGAAGGAGCTGCCCTCGGGCAGGGTCAGGCCCGGTGCCGGTGGCAGTTCCACCTGCAGCGCCACGGGCGGCAGCAGGTTGAGCAGCGCCGCCTCCGCGCGCCAGGCCTCGATGCCGGGCAGGTGGTCCGGGTGGTCGCTGGGCTGCCAGCGCAGCCACGGCCAGCGCTCGGCGAAGAAGGCCGCGTGCTGGCCGGTGCCGCTGCCGATTTCCAGCACCCGATGCCGGTCGCCCATCCATGGGTCGAGCGCGGCCGCGATCGGTTCGCGGTTGCGTTCGCAGGCTTCTGAATACGGCTTGCTCGACATCGGGGAACGTCCAGGCGGGGTCGGCCCATTGTGCACGAGGGGGGGGGTCTGGGCAGGGCTTGCAGCCCTGCACCTGCTTCAAGCCACGGCAACGGCAAAAGCTGGTTTCCTGAGGGTTGGCGGGGTGGGTCCGGTTGAGGGGGACGCCGTAAACCCATCCATGAAGTGACCCCCTTGAGTTGGACACCTG
>NZ_JACVTV010000166.1:0-6349 GCF_016624625.1 Stenotrophomonas sp. S41
GGCATCCATGCCGCTCACACCCCTGCCACCGGACCCACCCCGCCTTCGACAGTTGGTCGCGGCTGTTGGAACCTGCTGCTGGTGGGTGGGTGCCGACCGTTGGTCGGCACGGGGTCGGATCCGTTTTCCGTTGGAAAACGGCTCTGACCCCGTGGTGCGAACGGTGCTGGGTGGGTGTCAACCTTGGTCGACACGCTTTTGGTCTGCCCTTGGTAGGTGCCGACCGTTGGTCGACACGCTTTGGCTTTGCCTTTGGTAGGTGCCGACCGTTGGTCGGCACGCTTTCCCCCCCAGGGTCAGAAGGGGTTCAGTGGCGCGCGCTGAATGCGCGGCGGGGACGGGTAGACTGGGGGCCTTGTTCCCATGAACCCCGGTTGCCCGATGTCCGTCAGATTCCGCTGGTTGCCCCTGTTGTGCCTGGCCCTGGCGGGCTGCAGCCAGCTGGAGAACCCTGGCAACGTCACTGCCGCCGACAAGGCGACGCGGGCGCCGGCCAGCGATGGCGAGAACATGGTGTCGATCAATGCGGCCGATGCACCGCCGCCGCCGGTGGCGCCGCCGCGCAGCCGGGCGGATCGGCCGTGGCCGCAGGCGCAGCTGGAAAACGGCCAGGCCTGGGTCAGCTGCGGTACCGACTACGCCGCCGATGGCGGGGATGGCGTTGAACTGGAAGGCCTGCAGCGCGAACAGATCGAGCAGGCCATGCAGCCGTGCGCCGAGCGCGGGCTGCTGCGCGTGCGCTACCACGGCAAGATCAACCCCGGTTTCGCCGAGATGGTCTGGCGGCTGGCGGTGGTGGCCGATGCGTTGAAGATCCACAAGCGCATCCTCGATCTCGATTCCAGCGGCGGCCAGGTTGAATCGGCCATCGTGGCCGGCGACAGCATCGGTGAGTCGGGCTGGACCATCTGGGTACGCGAGGGTTCCATCTGCCACAGCGCCTGTGTGTTCGTGCTCGCGGCCGGCGACAACCGGCTGCTGTCGGGCAAGGTCGGCATCCATCGCATGATGCGCATCAGTTCCAAGGCCACCTCGCGCGCCGAGCTCAACCGCGAGCTGCACGAGGTCTACGACAACGTGAAGGATTACCTGCAGCGCAACGGCGTGGCGGTGGGCGTGGCCGACCTGATGATGACCGTGCCCAACCGCAGCCTGCGCCTGCTCACGCCCGACGAGCTGCGCCAGTACGGCCTGGACGGGACCAACGCGGTGCAGGATGACCTTGAACGGATCAAGCAGATGCGCGCCTGCGGCGATGATTTCGTGCAGCGCAAGGATGCCTTCCTGGTGGCCTTCGACCAGCAGTGCAAGCGCGAAGGCGCGGACATGGAATCGATCAACAGCTGCGGCCAGGCGCTGAAGCAGCGCTTCGGCTTCCCCGACGAGGTGTGCCCGGAAGAGAGCCCGCTGTCGGAAATCGATGTGGCGACCCTGCCGCCGGCCCCGCCGGAGAAGCAGCCGGTGGCCGAACAGCCGGCCGCCGAAGGGGCCGCGCCGGCCGCGCAGGGCGATGCCGCGGCCGTGGAAGCCAGCGCCCCCGCGCGCTGACGGCGTACTCACCGGGCTGAAGTAGACTGCGGTTCTTACCCTTGAACCGGCGGTGTCCATGAAGCGCGTGCGTTTGCCGAAGTTCCTGCTGTTGTCCCTGCTGCCGTTGACCGCGCTGGCGCAAGCCCCGGCACCGGCCACGCCCGCACCGTCCCCGTCACGCCCGGCGCCTGCGACCCCGGCGGCGGCCAGGCCGGCCACCGCTGCACCGGCTGCCCCGGCCCTGACCGCTGCGCAGCAGGCACAGGTGCAGAAGCAGGATGCGGACATGAGCGCTGCGGCACTGAAGGCCGCGCAGCTGGTGGACAGCAACCGTGCCGGTGAGCTGTGGGACGGTGCCTCGGCCGTGGCCCGCCGCGCGGTGCCCAAGGCGGCGTTCGTCAGCCAGCTGGCCGCCGATCGCACCCGCCTTGGCACCATGAACGGCCGCGGCCAGCCCACCATCACCCGGGTCAAGTACGCCGCCGGTGCCGCCGTGCCGGAAGGCCTGTACATCAATGTCAGCTTCCCGACCCGCTTCGCCAACAGCGCGCAGCCGGTGCGCGAACTGGTCTCGTTCCGTTTCGACGAGGACAAGACCTGGCGCCTGGCCGGCTACAGCCTGCGCGCGTCCGCACCCTGACGGAGAACCGCGATGGCCACTGAACTGACCCTGCTGGCCTGGGCGATGCTGCTCGGCTTTGTGTACATCTTCGCCGCGTCCGCCGTGGTCACCCGCGAGCGCGGCATGAAGTGGAACGCGTCGGCGCGTGATGCGCCCGACGTGCCACTGAGCCCGTTGGCAGGAAGGCTGAAGCGGGCGCAGGCCAATTTCTTCGAAACGTTCCCGTTCTTCGCTGCCGCCGCGATCGCGGTGGTGGTGGCTGGGCGCAGCAACGAGACCACGGTGCTGGCCGCGCAGGTCTATTTCTGGGCGCGGGTGGTCTACCTGCCGCTGTACGCGGCAGGCGTGCCCTACGTGCGCAGCCTGGTCTGGGTGGTCTCGATCGTGGCGATCTTCAAGCTGGTATTCGCACTGCTCTGACGCAGGCGCAGGCCTGATCCAGATCAAGGCCAGTCATGCGCCTGGCGCTATGCTGGGCGCGACTGGAATCAACGGCAGGAGGCGCGGATGCGCAGGATGGACGTGGTGGTGGTCGGTGCGGGCCCGGCGGGCCTGTGCTTTGCGCGTGCGCTGGCCGGCAGCGGCCTGCAGGTCGGCCTGGTCGAGGTGCAGCCGCGGCAGGCGCTGGCCCAGGCGGCCTTCGATGGCCGCGAGATTGCCCTGACCCATGCGTCTCGACAGAGCCTGGAACAGCTGGGCCTGTGGCGGCGCCTGCCCGACGCCGAAATTTCCGAACTGCGCGATGCGCGGGTGTTGAACGGCGGTTCGCCGTTCGCGTTGACCTTCGCCAGTGGCCAGCGCGATGGCCAACCGCTCGGTTGGCTGGTGCCCAACCACCTGATCCGCCGCGCGGCCTGGGAGGCGGTGCAGGGCCAGGCCGGGCTGGAGCTGTTTGACGGCCGCAAAGTGCTGGCCGTGCAGGCCGATGCCCAGGGCCACGTGGTCACGCTGGATGACGGCAGCGAACTGCATGCCCGCCTGCTGGTCGCCGCCGACAGCCGCTTCTCCGCCACCCGCCGCATGCTCGGCATCGGCGCGCAGATGCGTGACTTCGGCAAGTCGATGCTGGTCTGCCGCATGCAGGTCGAGCGCGACCACCATCATGCCGCGTGGGAATGGTTCGGCTATGGCCGCACGATGGCGCTGCTGCCGCTCAACGAAGGCCAGGCCTCGGCGGTGATCACCCTGCCGCCGCGGCAGATCGAGGAGTTGCTGGCAATGGACGAGGTGGACTTCGGCGAGGCCATCACCGCGTGCTTCGAGCATCGCCTGGGGCAGATGCAGCCGGTGGCCACGCCCAAGGCCTATCCGCTGGTGGGGGTGTACGCGCACCAGTTTGTCGGCGAGCGTTCGGCGCTGATCGGCGATGCCGCCGTGGGCATGCACCCGGTCACCGCGCATGGCTTCAACCTGGGTTTGGCCAGTGCGCAACGGCTGGCGCAGGGCATCCTGGCGCAGCAGCGGCGGGGCGCGGACATCGCCGCGGCCGACATGCTGGCGCGGTACCAGCGCGGCCATCGGCTGGCGTCGCGGCCGCTGTACGAGGCCACCAACGCCATTGCCAGCCTGTATACGGACGATCGCCAGCCGGCACGCCTGCTGCGCGCGGCCGGGCTGCGGGTGGCGCAGGGCGTGGCGCCGTTCCGGCAGCTGATCGCCGCGCACCTGACCCAGCGGGTGGCCTGAACCGGCTGGGCGTGCCTGGATCAGCCGGCGGCCAGCACCCGGATCTGGCTGTCGGCGAATTCAACCACCTGGCCTGCGCGGATCTTGCAGGCCTTGCGCAGCTCGACCTCGCCATCGACCAGCACCTGGCCCTCGCTGATGACCATCTTGGCCTCGCCGCCGCTGGTGACCAGGTCGGCCAGCTTGAGCAGCTGCTTGAGTTCGACGTACTCGCCGTCGAGGTCGAATTCGAGGATCTGCATGGTGGGGTATCCTTGGTAAGCGGGCGGGAAGGGCGCGTATTGTGCGCCAGCGCGACCCGGAAGGGGATGCGAATGGTTTCCTGTACGCATGGTTCAGGGAGAGTGCGGTATCATTCCGCTCTGAGTGAGTGAAATCTCCTCCGACCGAGCAGCGCCAGGGCACGCGATAAGAAGGGCGCCCAAAGCGCGGACCATCCCTTTTTTATCGCACTGCCATGCAGATGGCCGTGCCTTTGGAGTTCCCCATGTCCCAAGATTCCCAAGCGCCGCTGCAGTTCGCGCAGCTCGGCCTGTCCGAGCCCGTGATGCAGGCCGTCAGCGCCATCGGCTATGAAACCCCGTCGCCGATCCAGGCCGCCACCATCCCGGCGATGCTGGAAGGCCGCGACGTGCTGGGCCAGGCGCAGACCGGTACCGGCAAGACGGCGGCTTTCGCCCTGCCGGTACTGTCCAACATCGACCTGCAGCAGATCAAGCCCCAGGCCCTGATCCTGGCGCCGACCCGCGAGCTGGCCATCCAGGTCGCCGAGGCCTTCCAGTCCTATTCGTCGAAGATCCCCGGCTTCCGCGTGCTGCCGGTGTACGGCGGCCAGCCCTACGGCCAGCAGCTGTCGGCCCTGCGCCGCGGCGTGCACATCGTGGTCGGTACCCCCGGCCGCGTCATTGACCACCTGGACCGCAGCACCCTGGACCTGTCCGAGCTGAAGACCCTGGTGCTGGACGAAGCCGATGAAATGCTGCGCATGGGCTTCATCGACGACGTCGAAGCCGTGCTGAAGAAGCTGCCGGAGCAGCGCCAGGTGGCCCTGTTCTCGGCCACCATGCCGCCGCAGATCCGCCGCATCGCCCAGACCTACCTGCAGGATCCGGTCGAAGTCACCATCCAGGCCAAGACCACCACCTCGGCCAACATCCGCCAGCGTTACTGGTGGGTGAGCGGCATGCACAAGCTGGACGCGCTGACCCGCATCCTGGAAGTCGAGCCGTTCGACGCGATGATCATCTTCGCGCGCACCAAGGCCGGCACCGAGGAACTGGCCGGCAAGCTGCAGGCCCGTGGCCTGGCCGCTGCCGCCATCAACGGCGACATGCAGCAGGCCCAGCGTGAGCGCACCATCGCCATGCTGAAGGAAGGCAAGCTGGACATCCTGGTGGCTACCGACGTGGCCGCCCGTGGCCTGGACGTGGAGCGCATCAGCCACGTGCTGAACTACGACATCCCGTACGACACCGAAAGCTACGTGCACCGCATCGGCCGTACCGGCCGTGCCGGCCGCAGCGGCGAGGCGATCCTGTTCGCCACCCCGCGCGAGAAGGGCATGCTGCGCCAGATCGAGCGCGCCACCCGCCAGCCGATCGAAGAAATGCAGCTGCCGAGCGTGGAAGCGGTCAACGACACCCGCATCAACAAGTTCACCACGCGCATCAGCGAAACCCTCGGCGCCGGCGGCCTGGACTTCTACCGCCAGCTGCTGGAACGTTTCGAGACCGAGCAGAACGTGCCGGCCATCGAAGTGGCTGCTGCCCTGGCCAAGATGCTGCAGGGCGATACCCCGTTCCTGCTGCAGGCGCCGGTGCGTGCCCCGCGTGAAGAGCGTGCGCCGCGTGAGCGTTTCGACCGTGGCGACCGTCCGGAGCGTGGCGATCGCTTCGACCGCAACGAGCGTGGCCCGCGCTTCGAGCGTGGCCCGCGCCGTGAAGACGGCGAGGGTGGCTTCGAGCAGCGCCCGCGTCGTGACGTGCCGCCGCGCGGTGCGCCGGAGCAGGGCATGGAGACCTACCGCATCTCGGTCGGCCACCAGCACGGCGTGAAGCCGGCCAACATCGTCGGCGCCATCGCCAACGAAGCCGGCCTGGAAAGCCGTTTCATCGGCCGCATCGACATCCACGACGACTTCTCGCTGCTGGACCTGCCGGCGCAGATGCCGCAGGACGTGCTCTCGCACCTGCAGAAGGTGTGGGTGTCCGGCCAGCAGCTGCAGATGCGTGCGCTGGCCCCGGGTGAAGACACCAACCCGGCACCGCGTCCGTTCAAGCCGCGCTTCGACAAGCGTGGTCCGGGTGGTCCGGGCGGTCCGCGCCGTAGTGGTCCGGGCGGTCCGGGTGGCGACCGCGGCGGTGACCGCGACAGCCGTCCGCCGCGTCGTGACGGCTTCAAGCCGCGCGGCCCGCGCAGCTACTGATCCACCGCGACGTGCCTGGACAACGCCCCCCCCCCGGGGGGGGGGGGGGGGGTGGGGGGGGGGGGGGGGGGGGGGGGGGGGGGGGG
>NZ_JACVTV010000167.1:0-6298 GCF_016624625.1 Stenotrophomonas sp. S41
TCCCCGCAAACCCACAGTGCCCCGCCAACCCACGGAATGCCCGCTGTTGCTGTTGCCCTTGCCTCTGCAGGTGCAGGTGCAGGGCTGCAAGCCCTGCAAAAACAACACCCACCCCTTACAGCAATGGCTGCCGCGTCATTCCCACCGGCCGCGCGTTGTCATCCATGTGCAGCGTCACCGCCTTCGCATTCATCAGCTGCTCGGCCAACGCATCTGTCGCACCCAGCGCATGCGCGATGTCCTCGCGGCTGGAATCCTCGCGCGGCGCGCGCCGTTCCTTGCCGCCAAACCGGTAGCGGTTGTACTCCGCCCAGGCGATCAGCAGCAGCGAACAGCAGACCAGGATGACCGGCAGCGCGATCATCACGAACGGATCCACGTGCTGGCTGTGCTGGTACAGCTGCACGTAGGCCAGGTGCCCGCCCAGCAGCCAGGACACCAGGGTCACCAGCGGTGCCCACAGGTAGAAGTAGAAACCCCAGAACGCCAGGGTCACGAAACCCCAGGCTGTGCGCTGCAGCCGCGGCTGCTGGCGCGACTTCTGGATCAACCGCGAATCAAAGCGGTTGGACGACTTTTTCCCGGTCGTGTCACGTACGGCGTTCATCGGATCCCCCGGTCAGGGCTGACCCAGGTCGCACGCTTGCCGCGGCGCTTGAACAGCGTCTTCGGCAGCGCCACCAGGGTGGTGAACAGGCTGATCAACCAGTACGCCATCGGGTACCAGATGACCCAGAAGTAGTTGCGTCCAATGTGGGTTTCGTAACGACGGTCGATGATCAGGCTGCTGGCGAACTGCAGCAGGCAGACCAGGGCCAGGATCACGCCGTGCCATTGCGGCAGCAGCGTCTCGATGTACAGCGGGGCCGGCAGCGGCATGAACTTGCCCAGCGCCCACAGCACCACGATCAGCAGCATGGTGTACGCCCAGAACACGCTGAGGATGTACTCCAGCAGCACGCCCCACATGCGTCGCTTGCGCCAGCTGAACAACGACGCGCCGTGCCGCAGCAGCACTTCCACGCCGCCCTGGGCCCAGCGCAGGCGCTGCCGCCACAGTCCCTTCAGCGTCTCCGGCATCAGGATGAAGCACAGCGCGTTGGGTTCGTAGCGGATGTCCCAGTGGTCCAGCTGCAGGCGCCAGCTGATGTCGATGTCCTCGGTCACCATGTCGTCGGCCCAGTAGCCGATGCGGTGCAGGGCCGTGCGGCGGAACGCGGCGATCACCCCGGACACGGTGAAGATGCGCCCGTACACGCGCTGCGCGCGCTTGATCATGCCGATGATCGAGGAGAACTCGGCCACCTGCAGGCGGCCCAGCAGGGTGGAGCGGTTGCGGATGCGCGGGTTGCCGGTCACCGCGCCCACGCGCGGGCCGCTGGTCAGGTGCCAGACCATCCAGTGCATGGCGAACTCTTCCAGCATCGCGTCGCCGTCGATGCACACCAGGTACTCCGAACGCGACGCGAGGGCGCCCATGCGCAGCGCATTGGCCTTGCCCAGGTTGCGGTCCAGGTGCACCACGCGCAGGCGCGGGTGCAGGGCGGCCAGCGCGTCCAGGCGGGGGCCGGTATCGTCGCTGCTGCCATCATTGATGGCGATCACTTCGAAGTCCGGATAGCGCTGCGCCAGCGCCGCGCCGATGGTGTCGTCCAGGTTGTCCGATTCGTTGTGGCAGGGAATCAGCAGCGTGGCGAACGGGTAGCTGTCCATCGGCGGCGGATCGTTGCGCGGTCGCGACTTCCGCTCGCGGCGGAAGAAGTAGTACAGGCCGCCCGACATCCAGAAGAACGCCATCACCATCGGGTAGAAGAAGGCGAACTGGAACAGGGCATACAGCCAGGGGCTCATGTCCATGTCACTTCTCCGGGTACGGGAAGTTGCGCGCGGACATCGCGGCGCGCGCGTCCGTGGTCGACGGCTTGTCGGCGATGAAATCGTCCGGGTACCACGCGAAATGGCGCACGCCCTGTGCCTGCAGCCGGCGGACCTGCGCGCGCAGGCGCTGGCCGCTGATCGGCGTCTGCGTGCGCCAGTCCACGGTCTGCAGCTCGAACATGGTGTGCTTGAGGTCGGGGTCGTGCGCGCGCACCGCCGTGACCAGCCGGTCGAGCCAGCGCTCGGGGTGCTTGCTGCCTTCCATCCACGGCATCGCCATCAGCGCGGTGCGGTCATAGGCCTGGTTGAACAGGTCCAGGCGCTGGGCGAACCAGCTGGCGCTCTGCGGCTCCAGCACCGGCTGCGCGTACAGGTTGCGCACGGTGCCCAGCTTCGGCCGCCAGCGCTGGGCGGTGTCGCGCAGCTCCAGGGTGAAGTCGATCAGCGCCTGGGTGCGGCCGCCATCGGCGCCTTCCTGCGGCAGCTGTGCCAGTTCGGTGTCGCGCACATAGGCGTCGTCATGGAACAGCAGGCCTTCGAAGTACGAATTGATCGCCAGGTCTTCGTAGATGTCCTTGATGATCTGCCGCGCCTGCGGCTTGGTGAAGTCCAGCCGGTACATGCCGTCGCGTTCCGGGCTGGCGATGCCCAGCGCGGTGCGCTGCGCTGCATCCGGCAGCTCATAGCCGAGCACCGGCAGCCAGGCATAGACCTTCACCCCGGCACGGGTCTTCAGCTGCCAGGCCACGCGGTTGAACAGGTCCGCGCGCATCGGCATGTGCCGGTTGGGGAAGTACAGCGCGTCGGCCGTGTTGTTGCCATCGGGGTCGGCGAAGGCCTGCAGATAGACGTGGGTCGGGCCCACCTTCTTGACGCGGTCGATCAGCTTGTCGAGGTTGCGTGCCAGCTGTGCCGGGTCCGGGTCGTAGACCGCATCCATGTCGATCTGCAGCGCACGCGTGCCATCCAGGCTGACATTGCGGCGCAGTTCGAAGGCCAGCGAGCTGACGTTCGGATTGTTGGTCACCAGCAGGCGGGCCAGGCCGTGCAGGTCGGAGGTGACCGGCGTGCTGCGGCCTTCCAGGTCGAACGACACCGGCATGCCCAGTTGTTCGGCGATGTCGTTGCTCAGCTTGTTGTAGGCCGCATACGGCCACACGATTGCCTTCGGGGTGACGCCGAGTTCCTTCTGGATGCGCTTGACGCTCAGCGCGAGATCGTCGCGCAGGCGCTTTTCGTATTGCTGCGCGGTCTCATAGTGCTGGGTCTGCGGATCGTAGGTGCGGGTGATCACCGCCGGGGTCTGGTTGCCCTGCGGGTTGGACTGCACGCCATGGTGCTGGTTGTCGGTATGGCTGGCCAGTTCGATCAGGCCGCTGGACTGCATCTCGCGCAGCTGGTCCCAGGTCAGGAAATCATCGTGGCCGAACGGGCGGTAGCCGTAGTCGATGGTGCGGCCGGGGGCCATGTCGACGTAGTCGGTGATCACCGCCACCAGCGCCGGGTAGTTGTAGGCACGCAGCAGCGGGTAGACGCGGCTGTAGACGCTGCGCAGGCCATCGTCGAAGGTCAGCAGCACCGGCCGCGGCGGCAGCTGGGCTTCGCCGCGCGAGGCCTTGATCAGCTGCGACAGCGAGATCGGGTGGTAGCCGTGCGCGTTGAGCCAGTCCAGGTGCGCAGCGAAGTTCTGCGTGCTGACCGCGTAGGCATCGGCATCGCCCTTCTCACGCACATCGTCGCGGATGTCGTGGTAGCTCAGCACCAGCAGGCCGTTGTCGGCCGAATCCAAGTCGCGCTCCTGGGCAGCGGCCGGCAGGGCCAGCAGCGCCAGCCCCAGCAGCAGCACGCTCATCAGGTTTCGAAGCATCCGTTCCATCTCACTCTCCCCAGCGCAGCGCGGCATCGAAGCCGATATGACGTTCACGTTGGCCGTCGTAGACCGGCCGCGACCAGCTCACGCCGTACTCGAAGATCCTGCCCTGGCCGAACTGCCACTCATGGCGGTAGGCCACCGTGGGAATGAGCGAGCTGCCGAAGCCTTCCTGCCAGTAATCGCCCAGCGACACCGTCAGGCGGTGGCGGAAGTGCCGCTCGTAGTGGCGCCACAGCTGCTGGTCGATGCGCAGGCCGATCTCCACCGAGCGGTCGCGCGAAGGATTGAAGTAGGGCACGTCGTCGCGCGAGCCGCGGCTGGTGTAGAGGCTGCCGAGGCCATCGATCGTCACGCGCGGGCGGGTCAGCAGGCGCTGTTCGATCGCGGTGTTGAGGGTGTCGCGGCGGTTGCCGTCGTCGTAGCGGAACTGGCTGCCGCCCAGGCTCCAGTGGGTGAGCTCGTTGCGGGTGTAGTCGACGGCCACCGCCACGCTGTCGGCGGTGATGCCCGACACGCGCGCCTGCATCGAGGCTTCCGGGTCGTTGCGCGCGGCGGTCACGCCGGCGTGCCACTGGTCGTTGAACTGCCAGCCGAAGCCGCCGCGCAGGCCGGTGTCGCCGATGCTGTCGTTGGGCCGCACCACGGCGGCCTCGGCATCGACGCGGCCGAAGCGGTAGCGCGCACCGGCGCCGATCCACAGCGGATTGATCTTCTGGTCCTGGAAGGTCACCGAGCGCCGGTCGGCGAAGGCGAACAGACGCCAGCGGTCGTCGAGGATGGGCGAGGCCACTTCGGTGCCGTAATGCAGGTCGTCGTTGCCCAGCGGCGAGCTGCCACCGCCGCCGGAACTGCGGCCGCCTTCCACGGTAGCCTGCAGCTGCCAGCCGCGGTGCGCACGCCAGTCACGGTCCATGCGCTGGACCGAGGGCTGGTTGGGGTAGCGCTCGAGCAGATCGTCATGCAGCGGCCGGGCGAGGTCGTCGCGCTGCAACTGCACGTAGGATTCGTACATGCCGATGCGCGGCGAGACATCGCGCGGGTCGAGGGTGTAGGCCATCTGGTGGCGTTCGAGTGCCCGCCGCGGCCAGCCGCGCATCTGGTAGACGCTGCCCAGCGCGGTCTGCAGCCCGCCATTGCCGGGCCCGACCTCGACCATCGCTTCCAGCTCGCGCTGCGCGGTGGACAAATCGCCGCTGTAGGCGCGGATCATCGACAGGTTGAGGTCGGCCTCATAGCGCGCCCAGTTGGCGTACGGGCTCTTGCCGCCGCCCCAGCGCCATGCCGGCTCGTCCTTCTGCCACGTCTGCAGGTAGCCGATGGCCTTCTCGGCCTGCTCGGTCTCGAGGTAGGCGTAGGCCAGTTCGGAACGCGACTGGAAACGCGAGGGATCGTTCTTCACTGCCGCTTCCAGCAGCGGAATGGCCTCGTCCGGGTGCTGGGTGGCCATCATCGAATCGCCGACCGCAGGCAGCACGTAATCGGGCAGGGCATGGCCCTCCTGCTGCAGGGCGCGCGCTTCATCGCGCACCTGGGCATGGCGGGACAGGCGGTTGAGCAGGATCAGGCGGTCCATGCGGATGCGCAGCGGCGCCTGCGCCAGCGGCGTGCCGTCGCGCTGCACGTACTGCTCCATTTCCGCCAGGGATGCTTCGGCTTCGTCCAGGCGGCTGTCTTCGCTCTGGCCGTAGGCCAGGCTCCAGTTCACCCGCTTGGCGATGTAGTTCGCTTCCAGGCGCGCCTTCTGGTCGGCATCGAACAGGTCGGGACGCGCCTGGTAGAGCCGCCACGCGCGGTCGGCATTGCCGATGTCGCCCAGGGTCAGGACCTGCAGCTTGTACAGCAGCGGGTCGTTGGGCTCCAGCAACTGCGAGCGCTCGATCGCGGCCAGCGCATCGACCCAGCGGGCCTGGTCACGGTAGTGGCCGATCTCGGCCATCCGGTCAGCGCGGCTGGCGCTGGCCGGCGGCGAAGCAGCATGGGCCCCGAACGCCAAGGCGGCGCAGGCCAGGCCGACGCAGAGCGCCAGCGGACGATGGACAATCATGAAACCCCCTTAGCATCCCTTCATCGATGTGCTGAAAGTGTGACGCACATCACATGCCAACTGTATCCGACCCCACCCCACGGCGGCCAGTGCCTGCCTTTACAGCCAAGACGCAATAGTCCCGCCAGACCGGTCAAGCGCATAGCAACTCCCTGACAATCCAGCATTTTTTCAGGTCTCTCAGCGAGCCATGAAGCACCCGCCGGACGCCGCCGCGCCCTGACCCGGGGTAGAGAGCTGCCCAGAAGGCCAGCCCCTCCGCGTCATGATTGGACACCCTACGTCAGCAGATGCCGAAGCGATGTGTAGAAGCCTCGTGACAGAGACGTGCGCACCCCATCAGATTCCAATCTGACAGAACTCATCCACGCATGGCGTGGATCTACCAGCCGTCACACGGAAACTGTCGGGGGCGGGGCGGTGTGGGCTTGCAGGACCGCAGGCGCCATGGGCCCGAGGCATGCCTCGGGCGGGTTTGGGCGGGCGCCCCACCCCGGGCTTGG
>NZ_JACVTV010000168.1:0-6002 GCF_016624625.1 Stenotrophomonas sp. S41
CCGCCTTGGGTTTATGCACCCACCGGGGGGCCCCCGGGGCCCGCACCCACCGATGGCGATGCCCGGTAGATCCACGCCATGCGTGGATGAAGGGCCCGCAGCAGGCTCCGGCCCCGCACGCAGGTACAATGTGCCATGACTGACTTTTCGACCCTGCCGCTGAGCCCGGCCCTGCAGCCCGGCCTGGACGCCCTCGGCTACACCACCCTTACGCCGATCCAGGCGCAGAGCCTGCCGGCGATCCTCGATCGCCGCGATGTGATCGCACAGGCGCCGACCGGCAGCGGCAAGACCGCCGCCTTCGGCCTGGGCCTGCTGCAGGCCATCGATCCCAGCCTGATCCGCGTGCAGGCGCTGGTGCTGTGCCCGACCCGCGAACTGGCCGACCAGGTCGCCAAGCAGATCCGCAAGCTGGCCACCGGCATCCCCAACCTGAAGCTGCTGCTGCTGGTCGGTGGCGTGCCGCTGGGCCCGCAGCTGGCCTCGCTGGAAGGGCACGATCCGCACGTGGTGGTCGGCACCCCCGGCCGTGTGCAGGAACTGGCCCGTAAGCGCGCCCTGAACCTGGGCGCGGTACGCACCCTGGTGCTGGATGAAGCCGACCGCATGCTGGACATGGGCTTTGAAGAGCCGATCCGCGAGATTGCCGGCCGCACCCACAAGGACCGGCAGAGCCTGCTGTTCTCGGCCACCTTCCCGGACAGCATCCGCGAGATCGCCCGCGACCTGCTGCGCGATGCGCTGGAAGTGACCGTGGAAGGCGCCGACCAGGCCCCGGCCATCCGCCACCTGTTCTGCGAAGTGGAACCGGCGCACCGGCAGAAGGCGCTGGCCGGCCTGCTGCTGAAGTACACGCCGGAATCGGCGGTGGTGTTCTGCAACACCCGCAAGGACGTGGACGAGGTCGCCAACTCGCTGCAGCAGTTCGGCTTCTCGGCACTGGCCCTGCACGGCGACATGGAGCAGCGCGACCGCGAGGAAGTGCTGCTCCGCCTGGCCAACCGCAGCTGCAACGTGCTGGTGGCCAGCGACGTGGCCGCGCGCGGGCTGGACGTGGAAGAGCTGGCGGCGGTGATCAACTACGAGCTGCCCACCGACGTGGAGAGCTACCAGCACCGCGTGGGCCGTACCGGACGTGCCGGTGCCAGCGGCCTGGCGATCAGCCTGGTGGCCGGTCGTGAAAAGACCCGCGCCGAGGCCGTCGAAGCCCATCTGGGCCAGCCGCTGGACTGGCAGAAGACGCCGCTGGCGACCTCGCGCCCGGCCGAGCTGCCGCAGGCGGCGATGCGCACCCTGCGCATCGATGGTGGCAAGACCGACAAGCTGCGCCCGGGCGACATCCTCGGCGCGCTGACCGGCGATGCCGGCCTGTCGGGCAAGCACATCGGCAAGATCGCGATCTTCCCGACCCGCTCCTACGTGGCCATCGCCCGTGAGCAGGTCAACAAGGCCGTGGCGAAGCTGGAAGCCGGCAAGATCAAGGGCCGCCGCTTCCGCGTGCGGATGATGTGACGGTCAAGGTCTCCGCCCGGGGGGGGGGGGGGCGGCCCGCGCGGCGGGCGGGGGGGGGCGCGGGGGGGGGGGGGGGGGGTGGGGAGGGCGGGGGCGGCGGCCCCCGCGGGGCTGGGCCGGGCGCTACCTGCAGGCTGTTGGTAGCGCCGGGCCATGCCCGGCGAAGCAATCAGAACACCAGTTCGGTGTGCAGCGGCAGATCCGCTTCCCAACGGCCGCGGCCACCCAGGCCGTCCAGCTCGACCAGCACGCCGGCGCCGACCACTTCGACACCCAGTCGGCGCACCAGCGACAGCGCGGCACCCAGGGTGCCGCCGGTGGCCAGCACGTCATCGATGATGGCCACGCGCGCGCCGGCCGGCAGCGCGTCGGCGTGCACTTCGATGCAGTCGCTGCGGTATTCCAGGGTGTATTCCTCGCG
This sequence comes from Stenotrophomonas sp. S41, assembly GCF_016624625.1. Lineage (NCBI taxonomy): Bacteria > Pseudomonadati > Pseudomonadota > Gammaproteobacteria > Lysobacterales > Lysobacteraceae > Stenotrophomonas > Stenotrophomonas sp. S41. Next base: position 1,934 of record NZ_JACVTV010000168.1, read on the forward strand.
CAGCACCTTGCCCGGCAGCTTGCCCGGCTTGCGCACCGGCACGAAGCCCACGCCCAGTTCCAGCGCCATGGCGGCGCCCAGGATGAAACCACGCGATTCGATGCCGACGATGGCGTCCAGCTGCTGCCCGCGCCAGCGGTCGGCCATGGCCGTGATCGCGCCGCGGAAGTCTTCGCCGTGGGCGAGCAGCGGCATGATGTCCTTGAACAGGATGCCGGGCTTCGGGAAATCGGCGATATCGCGCAGGCGCGAGGCCCAGGCGGGGACGGCCACGGTGGCGTCGGTCATTGCAGCTACCAGCTTGTATGGCGGCATAGGGTAACCGGTTCGCCCCGGCCCTGCCCGTTCCCGGCACCACCGCGCCGCTGCGTTCCACCCATGGCCTCCCAGCATCACACCAAAATCGCACACACGTGCGATAATCGCCCTAACCGGTCATTCACCCCGCCTGCGTCATAAGCAGGCAGACGCCTGCCCGCCGCCATGGCCCGCAGCCGCCCGGGATGCCGACGGCCCCCGCCACGCTTGGCGCGCGCGGGGCTTTCCCGCCTCCGCGCGGGTTTTTCGCAATGAGGTTCATGCAACGTGGACGAGACGACGAAAGTTCCGGCCCTGTGCCGTGTGCTGGTGGTCCTGCTCGGCATCCTGGTGACTCTGTTCGGCCTGGCTCTGCTGGTCGGTGGTGTTCGCCTGGTAATGCTGGGGGGCAGTTGGTATTTCCTGCTGATGGGTGCGGTGTCGGCCGTCGCCGGCGTGCTGCTGGTGATGCGCCGGCCGAACGGTGCGCTGGTGTACGGCGTGGCCTTCGTGGCCACGCTGGTGTGGGCGCTGGTCGATGCGGGCTGGGAGTTCTGGCCGCTGGTCTCGCGCCTGGTGATGCCGGCCGTGCTGGCCCTGCTGGTCGCACTGGCTTGGCCGGTACTGCGCCGCAGCCGCGGCCAGGTTGCCGGCCGTGGCGCCTACGGCGTGGCCGCAGTGCTGCTGGTCGGCCTGCTGGGCACGGCCTTCTCCGCCTTCCAGCCGCGCCCGGTGCAGACCGCACAGGGCACGACGCCGCCGGTGGTGCCGGTGGCCAAGGGCGCTGAGCAGCGCGACTGGATGCACTGGGGCAACACCACCGCCGGCACCCGCTTCGCCGCGCTGGACCAGATCACCCCGGCCAACGTGAAGGAACTGCAGGTCGCCTGGACCGCGCACACCGGCGACGTGCCGGAAAGCAACGGCTTCGGTGCCGAGGACCAGAACACCCCGCTGCAGATCGGCGACACCCTGTACCTGTGCACCCCGCACAACCAGGTCATCGCCATCGACGCCGACTCCGGCAAGCAGCGCTGGGCCTTCGATCCCAAGGCCACCGCGCCGAACTGGCAGCGTTGCCGTGGCCTGGGCTACTTCGATGCGACCACTGCACCGGCAGCCGCAACGACGGCTGCACCGGCACCCGCGCCGCAGCCGGCCACCGAGACCGCCAGCGCCGGCCCGGCCCTGTGCGAAAAGCGCATCCTGATGACCTCCATCGATGCGCGCCTGTTCGCGCTGGATGCGAAGACCGGCGCGCTGTGCCCGGACTTCGGCAGCAACGGCGTGGTCGACCTGAAGACCGGCATGGGCGAGATCAAGCCCGGCTTCTACACCCTCACCGCCGCACCGCTGGTGGCCGGTGATCTGATCGTGGTCGGCGGCCGTGTGGCCGACAACATCGAAGTGGGTGAACCGTCCGGCGTGGTGCGTGCGTACAACGTGCGTACCGGCGCGCTGGCCTGGGTCTGGGACCTGTCGAAGGAAACCCCGGATGTGCCGCTGGATCCGTCGATCCACTACACTCGCGCCACGCCGAACGTGTGGACCTCGATGGCCTACGACCCGCAGCTGGGCCTGGTCTACCTGCCCACCGGCAACACCACGCCGGACCAGTGGGCCGGCGAGCGCACCCCGCAGGATGACAAGTACAGCTCGGCCGTGGTCGCGCTGGACGTCGCCACCGGCAAGGAGCGCTGGGTCTACCAGACCGTGCACCACGATCTGTGGGATTACGATCTGCCGGCGCAGCCGACCCTGACCGACGTGCCCGACGGCAAGGGCGGCACCTTGCCGGCTCTGCTGCAGATCACCAAGGCCGGGCAGATCTTCATGCTCAACCGCCAGACCGGCGTGCCGATCAGCGAAGTGCGCAACATCCCGGCACCGCAGGGCAATGCCGAAGGCGAACGCTATGCCGCGACCCAGCCGCTGTCGGTGGGCCTGCCGCAGATCGGCGCGCAGACGCTGACCGAGTCGGACATGTGGGGTGCGACCCCGATCGACCAGATGCTGTGCCGCATCCAGTTCAAGCAGTTCCGCTACGACGGCATGTACACGCCGCCGGGCGAAGACCTCGCACTGCAGTGGCCGGGCTCGCTGGGTGGCATGAACTGGGGCAGCGCCTCGGTCGACCCGACCACCGGCTACCTGTTCGTCAATGACATGCGCCTGGGCCTGTGGACCAAGCTGATTCCGCGTGCGCAGATGACCAGCGGTGCCGGTGGCGTGGAAATGGGCGCGGCCTCGCAGACCGGCACGCCGTACGGCTCGCTGCGCGACCGCTTCCTGTCCAAGCTGGGCATCCCCTGCCAGAAGCCGCCGTTCGGCACGATGTCGGCCATCAACCTGGCCACCCGCCAGCTGGTCTGGCAGGTGCCGGTGGGCACGGTGAAGGACACCGGACCGATGGGCATCAAGATGGGCCTGCCGATTCCGATCGGCATGCCGACCCTGGGCGGTTCGCTGGCCACGCAGTCGGGCCTGCTGTTCTTCGCCGGTACGCAGGATTACTACCTGCGCGCCTACGACAGCCGCACCGGTGAGGAAGTGTGGAAGGCCCGCATGCCGGTCGGCAGCCAGGGCACGCCGATGACCTACGTCTCGCCGAAAACCGGTCGCCAGTACGTGGTGATTTCCGCCGGTGGCGCACGCCAGTCGCCGGACCGTGGCGACTACGTGATCGCCTACGCGCTGCCCGAGCGCAAGTAAGCCGTGCCACGCGGTGCAGCCTGCATGGCTGCGCCGCGTGGGTACCGGTTGCCGGTTCCAGCGCTTACCATGCAAGGTCGAACCTGATGAAAGCTGCTGCCATGCCTGCCGTTCCTCCCAGCCGTCGTCCCAAGCGCCCGCCTGCGCCACCGCAGGATCGTGGCCTGGCCCATGAGCTGATGCAGCAGATCCAGGACAACCAGGGCGACCCGGATTTCATGACCTCGCTCGGCCGCGGCCTGGCTGTACTGAGCGTGTTCTCGCAGCACCCGCGCGAAGTGACGATGTCGCAGATCAGCACCGATACGGGCATCTCGCGCGCAGCGGTACGGCGCGTGCTGTACACGCTGGAAAAGTTGGGTTACGTCGGCGAACAGGGCCGTGGCTTCGTGCTGCTGCCGCGCGTGCTGGGCATGGGCGGCGCCTATGTCGCCTCGTCGTCGATGACGGCGGCGGCGCAACCGGTGCTGGATGCCCTGCGCGATGACGTGCACGAATCCTGCTCGCTGGGCGTGCTCGACGGCGATGACATCCTCTACGTGGCGCGCGCGGAAACCGTGCGCATCATGTCGATCGGCCTGCGGGCGGGCAGCCGCCTGCCGGCGTACTGCACCTCGATGGGCCGCGTGCTGCTGTCGGCGCTGCCGCGCGACACGCTGGAAGGCTATCTGGAACGCAATCCGCTGCGGCCGCGTACCGAACGCACGGTCACCCGCATGGACGATTTCCTCGACCTGCTGGAAAAGGTGCGTCGCGAAGGCGTCTCGCTGGTCGACCAGGAACTGGAGATCGGCCTGCGCTCGATCGCCGTGCCGGTGCGTTCGCGCAGTGGTGATGTCGTAGCCGCGCTGAACATCGGCACCCAGGCAGGCCGCATCGGCCTGGGCGTGATGCAGACCCAGCTGCTGCCGCGCCTGCGCGAGGCGGCGCAACGGCTGGGTACGTTGTTGAATTGAGGCACAGCCGCCGGGCGTGGGCCCGCGGGGCCCGGGGGGGGGGGGGGGTTGGGGGGGGGGCCCCCCCGCCAGGGCGGGGGGGCCGAGGAGTGGGGGGGGTGTGG
>NZ_JACVTV010000169.1:0-5795 GCF_016624625.1 Stenotrophomonas sp. S41
AACGCACAGCCGCCAGCGGCTGGGCCGGACCCCGGAGGGGGGTTTACGGCGCCCCCCTCAACCGGACCCACCCCGCCAACCCACGGAAAGCCAGCTCTTGACCTTGACGTTGCTCTGGCTTGAAGCAGGTGCAGCGCTGCAAGCCCTGCAGAACAACACTCACCTCGACCGCACCAGCAGGCTGCTGCCCGCACACACCACCGCCAGCCACGCCACGCCGTGCCAACCCCACTGCGCAAGTGCAAGGCTGCCCAGCGCACCACCGGCCGCCATGCCGATGAACATGCCGGTGAACAGCAGCGCGTTGAGACGGCTGCGCGCCGGCGGCACCAGGCCGTAGACCAGGGTCTGGTGCGCCACCAGCGCTGACTGGAAACCGAAGTCGAACAGCAGCGCGCTCACCACCAGCAGCGGCAGCAGCGCCGCCGCCGGCAGCCAGCTGTCGGCCAGCAGCAGGCCGAAGCCCACCAGCGCCACCGCAATCGCCAGGCGTGCCACCGCGTGGCTGCCCAGACGGTCGGCGTAGCGGCCCGCGAACGGCGCCGCCAGCGCACCGGCCGCACCGGCAATGCCGAACGCACCGGCTGCGGCACTGCCCATGCCAAGCCTGGCGTGCAGCATCAGTGCCAGGGTCGACCAGAATGCGCTGAAGCCCACCGCCAGCAGAGACTGGCTGGCCACTGCACGACGCAGCTGCGGCTGCTCGCGCCACAACTGCAGCAGCGAGGCCAGCAACGCCGGATAGCGCAGCGTACTGGTCGGTGCGAAGCGCGGCAGCGCCTTGGCCATCACCGCACCCATCGCCGCCACCGACACCGCCGCCAGCACGAACTGCGTGCGCCAGCCCCAGGCTTCGGCGACCACGCCACTGACCACGCGCGAGAGCAGGATGCCCAGCAGCAGTCCGGTCATGACCCGGCCAACGATCTGCCCGCGGTGTGCGTCCGGGGCCAGTACCGCGGCCGCCGGCACGATGTCCTGCGCGAGAGTGGCCATCAGGCCCACCAGCAGGCTGGCCATCAGCAGGCCCGGCAGCTGGCCGGCCAGTGCCGCGGCCGCCAGCGCCAGCGACAACAGCACCGACTTCAGCAGGATCAGGTGACGACGGTCGAAGCGGTCACCCAGCGGGGCCAGCAGCAGGATGCCCAGCGCGTAGCCCAGCTGGGTCAGGGTCGGCACCAGGCCGACGCCGCGCTCGCTGGCGCCAAGGTCCTGCGCGATCAGGCCCAGCATCGGCTGGCTGTAGTACAACGAGGCCACCGAAAAGCCGGCGCCGACCGCCATCGCCAGGACCAGCGGGGCCGAGGGGGCGGCAGTGGGCGTGGCGGTCACGGAAACAGAGGGGGTGGACATGGATGAACTCCGGGGGAGGAATGGTGCATAGCCTGACGATATTCGCCACACGTCTGTAGTAGGCTCAGCCACATATCATTCATACGCCAAACGCATGACCGACCTGCCCGCTGGCGCCGACCGCCTCGACCTGCTGCGTACCTTCCTGCGCATCGTCGATGCCGGCAGCCTTTCCGCCGCCGCCACCCAGCTCGGCACCACACAGCCCACGGTCAGCCGGCGCCTGCAGGCGCTGGAGCGACAGCTGGGCCTGCGCCTGCTGCAGCGCTCCACCCACGGCCTGCAGCTGACCGAGGACGGCCAGCGCTGCCAGCGCCACGCGCAGCGGGTCATCGACGAGTGGGAGTCTCTGCAGGCCGAACTGCATGGCGAGGCGCAGGTGCTGCGCGGGCGCCTGCGGGTGATGGTGCCGCATGCGTTCGGCCAGGCGCAGCTGCTGCCGACCATGCTGGATTTTCTTGCGCGGCATCCGCAGCTGAGCCTGGAATGGATCCTCGAGGACCATCGCCCGGACTTCGTTGCCGAGGGCATCGACTGCGCCGTGCGCGTCGGCCCGGTGGACGAGCCGCGCATGGTCGCCCTGCCGCTGGCCGAGGTGCCGCGCATCGTGGTGGCCTCGCCCACCCTGGCCGATCCGGCGCGCGTGCGCACGCCCGAGCAGGCGCAGGCACTGCCATGGATCGCGCTGGCCACCTATTACCGCGAGCGCCTGCTGCTGCACGATGCGCAGGGGCGCGCGCACACGCTGTCGATCGCCCCGCGCCTGCTCACCGACAACCTGTTCGTGGTGCAGCGTGCCGCCGTGGCCGGCCTGGGCGCGGCGGTGGTGTCGGCGTGGCTGGTGGCCGACGATCTCGCCGAAGGTCGCCTGGTGCAGCTGCTGCCGCAATGGCAGGCGCCGCCGCTGCCGGTGCACCTGGTGTTCCCCGCCGCGCGCCAGCAGCCGCTGCGGCTGCGCGCGTTCATCGATGCGATGAAGGAAGCGCTGCCGCAGCTGCATGGGATGCGACCGGCGGTGCGCTGAACCGCTGGAAGGGTCAGAGCCCTTTGCGTAGCAAAGGGATCCGACCCTGGGCTGGAGGGTCAGTGTCCGGGGTCGGATCCCTTTCCATCGGAAAGGGCTCTGACCCCACAAGCGATCACTCAGCCTTGGCTGCCTCGGCATTCCACGCCGCGACCTTGGCCTTGGTGTCGGCCAGCATCTTGTCCAGCGCCGCGCGGTCATACACGGTGCCGCGCAGGATCACGCTGTCGATCTTTTCCGTCGCGGCGATGTCCTGCAGCGGGTTGGCGGTCAGCAGCACCAGGTCGGCGGCCTTGCCACTGGCGACGCCACCGTAGCGGTCCATCTGGCCGAACCACGCCGGGCCGGAACGCGTGGCCGCCGACAGCGCCTGCGGCGCGCTCAGGCCTTCCTTCACGAACAGCTGCAGTTCCTGGTGCAAGGCAATGCCCGGGAAGTTGTACGAGTTGAGGAAGCCGGCATCGGTACCGGCGATGATCGTCACACCCGCTTCCTGCAGCATCGGCAGCACCGAGGCCACCTGGTGGTACTGCGCGTGGCGCGCTTCGATCTGCGCCGGGGTGGCCTTGGCTGCACGATCCACACGCCATTGGTAGGTCGCACGCAGGCCCGGGCCGATGTAGGCCAGGTACGGATCGTTGGCGTGGTCATCCTGATCGAGGAAATCGAGGATGCGGCCGCCATTGAGGGTCGGGGTGACGAACACGCCGCGCTTGGCGAAGTCGCGGTAGGCGTGCATCGCCGTATCGTGGTCGAAGCTGGCATCCAGGCGGCGGTTGGCCTCGGCGCGGTCGATGCGACCGGCACCGAAATCGGCAGCGATCTGCGCTTCATCCTTGCTGCCGGCCTTGAACGCGTAGTCCAGATGCTCGATCGAGGCGAGGCCGGCATCGAGCGCCTGTTCGACGGTCAGCGCCATCGGGATATGGCCCGAGGCCTTGAAGCCGGCCTTGCGCGCGGCGCTGGCCGAGTACAGGAACAGCTCCGGCTTCAGCGTGCTGTCGGTGATCTTCACGAAATCGACCTTGTCGTGCTGCAGGCGGGTGATCGCCTTGTCGACGTCAGCCTCGCTGCCCACTTCGATGGTGCCCTTCCAGACCGGCTTGATGCCTTCGATCTTGGCGCCCGAGCTGAGCAGGCGCGGCCCGAACAGCGTGCCGTTGGCGATCTCGCCGCGCCACTGCAGCACCTGCTCCGGCAGGTCGCCCGAACAGTCGCGCACGGTGGTGATGCCATGGGCGATATACAGCGGCAGCAGCGCCTTGTTCTCTTCGATGAGGGCCGGGCCGCCGCCGAAGTGCACGTGCATGTCCCACAGGCCCGGGATCAGGTACTTGCCCTTGGCATCGATCTGGTGGCTGGCGCTCCACGCGCTGCGCAGCTGCGCATCGGGGCCGACGGCGACGATGTCGTCGCCCCGGATCACCACGCTCTGCCCCGGCAGGCTGCGCGCGTGTTCGACATCGACCACGGTGGCATTGCGGATCAGCAGGTCGGCGCGCTCGGCAGCGGAGGCCGACAACGGTGCGACGGCAAGGAGGATCGCAAGGGACAACGGACGGGACTGGAACATGGACGGCATCCTGGTGGGCACGCGTGACGCGCAGAGTGGAAGGGGTCGGGGTTCAGCGCTGAGCGCCGGCCTGGTGCAGCAGGGTTTCAATGCGGGTGTAGCCACGCTGGCGTGCGTGCATCAGCGGCGTCACGCCATCGCCATCAGCCAGTTCGGGATTGGCGCCGGCGTCGAGCAGCAGCTGCACGATCTGCACATGGCGCGGGCCACCATCGCCGAGCAGGATCGCTTCCAGCAGTGCGGTCCAGTGCAGGCGGTTGACATGGTCCACCGCCACGCCCGCGCGCAGCAGCGTGCGCACGGTGGCCACATGGCCGCGTTCGGCGGCGGGAATCAGGGCGGTGCCGCCGTAGCGGTTGGTGCTGCGCAGATCGGCACCGTGGGCCAGGGTCAGCGCGAGAATGTCATCCAGGCCGCGCGCGCCGGCATACAGGTAAGCGCTGTCCTGCATCGCATCCTTGGCGTTGACGTCGGCACCGGCTTCGATCAGTTCGCGTGCGGCATCGACGTGGTTGCCGTGGGTCGCCAGCAGCAGTGCGGTGCGACCTTCACCATCGCGCGACTCCAGATCGGCATCGTCTTCCAGCGCCGCACGCACGGCGGCGGCATCGCCTCGCGCGGCAGCATCGCGCAGGCGCGCATCGGCCGTGCCGGCCGTGGCCGAACAGCCAGGTAGCACCATCGCCAACAGGCACAGCAGCAACAGGCGACCCAGCGGGCCGGGCAAACGAGGGCGACGAGCGATGCGCATCTGCGGTTCTCCGGTGCAGCGGGGCGCCGTGCTTGCCGCCCCCTGCCCTGCATGGTAGAAGTCGCCACGTGCATCCAGAAGTGAAATGTTCAAATGCAAGACAGTGCCAAATCGAATAGAACGCTGTTCGAACTGGACCTGCTGCGTGCGCTGGTGATGGTGGCCGACTGCGGCAGTTTCACCACCGCGGCTACCCGCCTGCATTCCACCCAGTCCACGGTCAGCCAGAAGGTACGGCGGCTGGAGGAGCTGGCCGGGCACCGCCTGCTCGAACGCGGCCACCGCGACGTGCACCCCACCGATGCCGGGCACACGCTGCTGGGTTACGCCCGGCGCATGCTCGACCTGAACGAGGAAATGGCCCAGGCCCTGGCCGGCGCCACGGTGGAGACCGCGGTGCGCATCGGCGTGCCGGAGGACTTCGTCAACGCGCAGACCACGCGGATGCTGGCCGCGTTCAGCCGCCGCCACCCGCAGGTGAAGCTGGAAATCAGCAGCGGTCTGAGTCGCGACCTGGCCCATGGCTTCGACCATGGCGAACTGGACCTGGTGCTGGTCAAGCAGCGCCGCAACACGCGCCAGGCGGTGCACTGCCGGCGCGAGCCGATGCACTGGATCGACAGCCAGCGCAGCAGCAGCCTGCAGCTGGATCCGCTGCCGCTGGTGACGTTCCCGCCGCGCGGCCTGTACCGCGACGAGATGATCCAGGCGGTGGAGGCACTCGGCCTGCGCTGGCGCATCGCGTTCACCAGTTCGTCGCTGAGCGGCATCCAGGGGGCGGTGGCCGATGGCATCGGCATCAGCCTGCTGCCGCGTCGCGCGGTGAGCCGCGAGCACCGCGTGATCGATGGTGAGCGTGGCCTGCCGGTGGTGGAGAACTATGAGATCGGGCTGCTGCATCGGCCGGATGCGGATGATGCGGTGCGCGCGCTCGCCGCCGAGCTCTGGCGGCAGGTCCAGCGCGAGGCGGAGTAGTGCTCTGCAGGGCTGCGCCCTGCACCTGCCGAAGCCGAAGCCGAAGCAACAGCAGAAGCTGGGTTCCTGTGGGTTGGCGGGGTGGGTCCGGTTGAGGGGGACGCCGTGAACCCATCCAT
>NZ_JACVTV010000016.1:0-59718 GCF_016624625.1 Stenotrophomonas sp. S41
GGCGGATCCCCGAACGGGGCTCCGACCCCGATGCAGACCCGGCAATGGGGTCAGAGCCCCTGCGGGGATCCGACCCCTGCGGCCGGGGGCCTGCCAGCCATGGGCTGGCACTACTGGGCAGGATCTCTTACAATTCGCCTACGTTTATCAGGCTAAGCCCGCGTCCCGACGCGGGTTTTTTTCATGTTACCCTTCGGGCCATCAGCGGCCCGATTCCATTGGAGACATCCCATGGCGCTGGAGCGCACCCTTTCGATCATCAAGCCGGACGCCGTTGCCAAGAACGTCATCGGCGAAATCTACGCCCGCTTCGAGAAGGCCGGCCTGAAGGTCGTGGCCGCCAAGTACAAGCAGCTGTCGCGTCGTGAAGCCGAAGGCTTCTACGCCGTGCACCGCGAGCGTCCGTTCTTCAACGCGCTGGTCGAGTTCATGATCTCCGGCCCGGTGATGATCCAGGCCCTGGAAGGCGAGAACGCCGTCCTGGCCCACCGCGACCTGCTGGGCGCCACCAACCCGAAGGAAGCCGCTGCGGGCACCATCCGCGCCGACTTCGCCGAATCCATCGATGCCAATGCCGCCCACGGCTCGGACTCGGTCGAGAATGCCGCGATTGAAATCGCCTACTTCTTCGCCGCCACCGAAGTCGTCTCGCGCTGAGAGTAATGCCGTGAACGAGGTCGTACAGTCCCCCGCCATCCAGCCGCTGCCGAAGTCGGCACCCACGGCTGGCAAGCAGAACCTGCTCGACCTCGATCGCGCGGGCCTGGAGAAATTCTTCGTCGAGGTTCTCGGCGAAAAGAAGTTCCGTGCCCATCAGGTGATGAAGTGGATCCACCATCGCTACGTCACCGATTTCGATGAAATGACCGACCTCGGCAAGGTCCTGCGCGCAAAGCTGCAGGCCCATGCCGAGGTGCTGGTTCCGAACATCGTGTTCGACAAGCCCTCCGCCGACGGCACCCACAAGTGGCTGCTGGCGATGGGCGTGGATGGCAAGAACGCCATCGAGACCGTGTACATCCCCGACAAGACCCGCGGCACGCTGTGCGTGTCCTCGCAGGTCGGTTGCGGCCTGAACTGCACGTTCTGCTCCACCGCCACCCAGGGCTTCAACCGCAACCTGACCACCGCCGAGATCATCGGCCAGGTGTGGGTTGCCGCACGCCACCTGGGCAACGTGCCGCACCAGATGCGCCGTCTCACCAACGTGGTGATGATGGGCATGGGCGAGCCGCTGATGAATTTCGACAACGTCGTGCGCGCCATGAGCGTGATGCGCGACGACCTGGGCTACGGCCTGGCCAACAAGCGCGTGACCCTGTCGACCTCCGGCCTGGTGCCGCAGATCGACCGCCTGTCCACCGAAAGCGACGTGTCGCTGGCGGTGTCGCTGCACGCGCCGAACGATGCGCTGCGCGAGACGCTGGTGCCGCTGAACAAGAAGTACCCGATCGCCGAGCTGATGGCCTCGTGCGCACGCTACCTGCGCGCCAACAAGCGCCGCGAATCGGTCACCTTCGAATACACCCTGATGAAGGGCATCAACGACAAGCCCGAGCATGCCCGCGAGCTGGCCCGCCTGATGCGCCAGTTCGACAACGCGGTGCAGGCCAAGGATTCGGGCAAGGTCAACCTGATCCCGTTCAACCCGTTCCCGGGCACCCGCTACGAGCGTTCGGAAGAAGCGCATATCCGCGCCTTCCAGAAGATCCTGCTCGACAGCAACGTGCTGACGATGGTCCGCCGCACCCGTGGCGACGACATCGACGCCGCTTGTGGCCAGCTCAAGGGCCAGGTGATGGACCGCACCCGCCGCCAGGCGGAGTTCAACAAGACGTTGCTGGCAGGGAAGGGGAGCGATGCGGCCGCGTGACCGCCTCTGGCCAGTCCTGATTGCAGGGGTGCTGGCCGTTTCGGCCAGTGGCTGCAGCAAGACCACCAAGTCGCACCTCCCCGAGGAATACACCCGCGGCGGTGACATCGCCCCGGAACGCCACGTGCGCGATGCGCCGGGCGTCCGCGAGGAATTCCGTTACCAGGACCAGCTCGCGCTGGCAGCCCGCGACATGCAGGTGGGCAATCTGGACGAGGCCGAGCGCAAGGTGCGCCAGGCCATCAAGCTCAAGCCCAAGGGCGTGGACGGGGTGATGCTGATGGCCAGCATCGACGACCGTCGCGGCCGGACGCAGCAGGCAGGCGAGGGCTTCCGCCGCGCCGCCGAACTGGCACCGCAGCGCGTTGACGTCCTCAACAATTACGGTGCCTGGCTGTGCCAGCACGGCAATGCCGCCGAATCGCTGGTGTGGTTCGACCGTGCGCTGCAGCTGCCTGGCAGTGCTTCGGCAGGCGGCACGCTGGCCAATGCCGGCAGCTGTGCGCTGGATGCGGGGCAGGTGGAACGCGCCGAGCGCGACCTGCGTGCCGCCCTGGTCATGATGCCGGCCAACCCGGTCGCGCTCGAGGCGATGGCCCAGTTCAACGTCCGTCGTGGCCAGTTCTTCGAGGCGCGCGCCTTCGCCGAACGTAGGATTGCGGCTGCACCGGCCACACGTTCCGTGTTACAACTTGCGTCTGAAATCGAGGCGCGACTGGGCGATCAGGCGGCATCCGATCGTTATCTGCAGCGGATTCGACAGGAATTTCCGCAGGACGCGGGCTCCTAACCTCCAGGGTTGATGCATTGTGATTGATGACCAGACTGTGAGCGCTCTCGATACTGCGGCCGGCTGCGGCACCCGCCTGCGCCAGGCCCGCGAGGCGGCCGGACTGACCCTTGATGATGTCGGCCAGCGCCTGCGCATGCCGGTCCAGGTGGTCAAGTCGCTTGAAGAAGAACAGTGGCAGAAGCTCGGCGCCCCGGTATTCGTCCGCGGCCAGCTGCGCAGCTATGCGCGCCTGCTGAACGTGGATATCAGCCAGCTGCTGGAGCAGGCCCAGGTCGGTGCGGTCGTTCCGCCCACCCTGGTCAGCCATACCCATACCCCGCGTGCCCGCCGCATCGCCGAGAACCTCGGCCGACGCATGCTGTATGTCGGCATCACCGCGGTGCTGGCGGTGCCGGTGTGGTTCGCCACCCGCGGCCACTTCGACAATACCCCGGCGACCCCGAACACGGCCTCGCTGGACGTGGTGCCGGCCGCTGTGCCGGTGGCCCCGTCCTCGGTCGGCAACGAACCGGCGGACGCCAGTGCCGAGCCGGTGGTTGCCGCCGCCAAGCCGGCTGCCACCCCGTATGTGGCCTCGCTGGCCCCGGTGCCGCGTCCGGCCCCGGCCGCCCCGGCCACCGCCAACCTGGACATGCAGTTCAGCGGCGACAGCTGGGTCGATATCGCAGGCCCCGACGGCGGCTCGGTCGAGAAGGCGTTGATCAAGGCCGGCGAGACCCGCAGCTTCCCCCCCGGCCAGGTGAGCCGCGTGACCCTGGGCAACGCCTCGGCGGTCCAGGTTCAGCAGAACGGCGCTATCGTCGATCTGACCCCCTACCAGCGAGCCAACGTGGCCCGCTTTCAGGTATCCTCTGAAGGCTCCGTTGTCCCGGTTTCACACTGAGACGCGGTTTCACCACCTTCGATAATCCCAATGGTCCCTCCCTACGGGCGGGGCGAGAGTACGCATGGCGATCGACGATCTGCTCGACGAGCACGAACAAAGTGAACGTGTCCGCAGCTGGCTGCGGAAGAATGGCGCCAGCATCCTCGGTGGCGTAGCGATCGCCATCGGCGCCATTGCCGGCTGGCAGTGGTACCAGACCAACCAGGGCGGCAAGCTGGCCTCGGCCAATGTCGAGTACCAGAAGGCGCTGGTTGGCCTGCAGGGCAACAAGCTGGATGACGCGGCAAAGGCGGTCAAGGCGCTGGAGGCTGGCCCGAACAGCATCTATGGCGACCTGGCGGCCCTGCAGCTGGCCAAGGCCCAGGTCGATGCCGGCAAGAACGAAGAAGCACTGGCCACCCTGCGCGGCGTGAAGGTCGAAGGCGACCTGCAGCGCGTGGTTGACCAGCGCGTGGCCCGCCTGCTGGTGGCCACCGGCAAGAGCGACGAAGCGATCAAGCTGCTTGGCAGCGCCACCGACAGCGGCAGCCTGGAAATCCAGGGCGATGCGCTGCTGGCGCAGGGCAAGCGTGACGCGGCCCGTGAGCAGTATGAGAAGGCGCTTAAGACGCTGGACGTGGCAGCACCGCAGCGGCGTGTGCTGGAAACCAAGGTTATGGACGCTGGCGGCACCGTCGCCGCCCCTGCGGAGTCGGTTTGATGAGTCAGAAGGTCATGATTACGCGCGTCGCCTCCGTCCTGCTGCTGGGCATGGCACTGACCGGCTGCAGCACCATGAAGGGCTGGTTCGCCGGTAAGGATGCCGCCGCCAAGAAGGCACAGGAGCCGGCCGAACTGGTCAAGTTCGAGCCGACCCTGAAGGTCAACAAGGCCTGGTCGGTCAACCTGGGCAAGGGCGAGCGCCGCATCGGCGTGCGCCAGGGCCCGGCCGTGGCCAACGGCCATGTGTTCGCTGCGGCGATCACTGGTGGCGTGCACGCCATCGACCTGGAGACCGGCAAGAAGGTCTGGACCTGGGAGCCGCAGAAGGAAAAGAAGAAGGCCAAGCTGCGCCTGTCCGGCGGCCCGGGTGTTGGCGAGAACCTGGTGGTCATCGGTACCCTCGATGGCCAGGTGATCGCGCTGGACATCAACGATGGCAGCGAGAAGTGGCGCGCCCGCGTGCCGGGCGAAGTGATCTCGGCCCCGGCCGTGTCGCAGGGCCTGGTGTTCGTGCGCAGCAACGATGGCCGCGTCACCGCGTTCGAAGCCTCCAACGGCACCCAGAAGTGGTTCAACCCCAGCGAGCTGCCGGCGCTGACCGTGCGTGGCAACGCGCCGGTGGTCACCGGTCCGGGCGTGCTGTTCATCGGCAAGGATGACGGCGCTGTCGCCGCCCTGGCCATGCAGGACGGCCGCACCCTGTGGGACCAGACCGTGGGCAGCCCCGAAGGCCGCACCGAGCTGGACCGCATGGCCGACGTCGACGGCGCTCCGGTGCTGGAAGGCAATACGCTGTTCGTGAGCAGCTTCAAGAACCAGACCATGGCCATCGAAGGCCCGACCGGTCGCCCGCTGTGGGCGCGCGACCACGGCGGTGCCGGCGGCGTGGCGGTGTCTTCGGGCAATGTGTTCGTTACCGACCCCAAGGGCGGCGTGTTCGGCCTGGACAAGACCAGCGGCACCGCGATGTGGTCGCAGACCGGTCTGGCGCGTCGTTCGCTGACCGGCCCTGCGCTGCAGGGTGATTACGTGGTGGTCGGTGACTACAAGGGATACCTGCATTGGCTGCAGGCCTCCGACGGCGCGATGGCGGCGCGGGCCAAGAGCGGCGGTGACGCCCTGCTGGCCCAGCCAATCGTCGTCGACGGGGTGCTGCTGGTGCAGAATGTTGATGGCAAGCTGACCGCATTCCGGTTGGCAAATTAATACGGAGTAATCGCGATGCTGCCTTTGGTCGCCCTGGTTGGACGGCCGAATGTCGGCAAGTCGACTATTTTCAATGCTTTGACCCGCACGCGTGACGCCCTGGTCCATGACCAGCCCGGCGTCACCCGCGACCGCAACTACGGCGTCTGCCGTCTGGACGAGGACAACCACTTCCTCGTCGTGGACACCGGCGGTATTGCCGAGGAAGAGGAAGGCCTGGCCGGCGCTACCACGCGCCAGGCTCGCGCCGCTGCGGCCGAAGCCGATCTGATCCTGTTCGTCGTCGATGCCCGCGAGGGCACCTCGGCGATGGACGACGAGATCCTGGCCTGGCTGCGCAAGCTGTCGCGCCCGACGCTGCTGCTGATCAACAAGATCGACGGCACCGACGAGGACACCGTCCGCTCGGAATTCGCCCGGTATGGCTTCAGCGAAATGCTGACCGTGTCGGCCGCCCATCGCCAGGGTCTGGATGACCTGATGGACGAAGTGATCCAGCGCCTGCCCGAAGAAGGCAGCGGCGAAGAGCTGGACAACGATCCGAACCGCATCCGCATCGCCTTCGTCGGCCGCCCCAACGTGGGCAAGTCGACGCTGGTCAACCGCATCCTCGGCGAAGAACGCATGATCGCCTCGGACGTGCCGGGCACCACGCGTGACTCGATCGCCGTGGACCTGGAGCGTGACGGCCGCGAATACCGCCTGATCGATACCGCCGGCCTGCGCCGTCGTTCGCGCGTGGATGAGGTCGTCGAGAAGTTCTCGGTGGTCAAGACCATGCAGTCCATCGAGCAGTGCCAGGTGGCCGTGCTGATGCTGGACGCCACCGAAGGCGTGACCGACCAGGACGCCACCGTGCTGGGCGCGGTGCTGGACGCCGGCCGTGCGCTGGTCATCGCCATCAACAAGTGGGATGGCCTGACCGAGTACCAGCGCGAGCAGGCGGAAACGATGCTGTCGCTGCGCCTGGGCTTCGTGCCGTGGGCCGAGTCGGTGCGCATTTCGGCCAAGCATGGTTCGGGCCTGCGTGAGCTGTTCCGTGCGGTGCACCGTGCGCACGAATCGGCGAACAAGACCTTCACCACCAGCGAAGTGAACAAGGCGCTGGAGATGGCTTACGAGACCAACCCGCCGCCGACCATCCGCGGCCACGTCTCCAAGCTGCGTTACGTGCACCCGGCCGGCGCCAACCCGCCGACCTTCATCGTGCACGGTACGCGCCTGAAGGAGCTGCAGGAATCGTACAAGCGCTACCTGGAGAACTTCTTCCGCAAGCGCTTCAAGCTGATCGGCACGCCGGTGAGCTTCATCTTCCGCGAGGGTACCAACCCGTACGAGGGCAAGAAGAACGTCCTCACCGAGCGGCAGGTCAAGGCCAAGCGGCGCTTGATGAAGCACGTCAAGGGCAAGTGATCCACGAAAAGGCGGCCGCAGGGCCGCCTTTTTCGTTGGAACCCGGCGGGAAAACCGACCGGGGGAAACCAACGGGGGAAATCGACGGGGTAGAGTCGACTGTCAGTCGACTACCGCGCGCAGCGCGGGGTTCTGGCATTGGGCGAAGCGCAGTCGACCAACGGTCGACTCTACCGCGCTGGGCCGTGCCCGGCGGCTGCGGCCTACAATGGGCGCATGAGCATTCCAGAGCTTTCCCCGCAGCAGGCGCAGGCGCGCGTGGCCCACGGTGCAGTGCTGATCGACGTGCGCCATGCGCATGAGCGTGCCGGTGGCATGGCCGAGGGCGCGCGTGGCGTGGCCAAGGATGACCTGCTGGCCGACCCGGCCGCGCACCTGCCGGTCCAGGGCCAGGACATCCTGCTGATCTGCCAGAGCGGCAAGCGATCGGCCGACGCGGTACAGGCGCTCCTGGCCGCAGGCTATTCAAACGTGGCCTCCGTGGCTGGCGGCACCGTGGCCTGGCGCGAGCAGGGGCTGCCACTGGTGCAACCGATGCTGGATGCCGCTGACCGCGATTTCTACGACCGCTACTCACGCCATCTGCTGCTGCCGCAGGTGGGCGAGGCTGGCCAGCGCCGCCTGCAGCAGTCGCGCGTGCTGGTGCTGGGCGCGGGTGGCCTGGGCGCGCCAGCCGGCTTCTATCTGGCCGCGGCCGGGGTGGGGCAGCTGCGTTTTGCCGACCATGACCGCGTCGAGCGCAGCAACCTGCATCGGCAGATCGTGCATACCGAGGCCAGCGTCGGCCAGCCGAAGGTGGATTCGGCACGCGAGCGGCTGCTGGCGTTGAACCCGTCCATCGAGGTCGAGGCCGTGCCCGACCGGGTGACCTCGGAGAACGTCGATCGCCTGCTGGAGGGCGTGGACGTGGTGCTGGACGGCTCGGACAACTTCCCGCTGCGCTACCTGCTCAACGACGCCTGCATCAAGCACGCGAAACCCCTGGTCTATGCCGCCATCGAGCGCTTTGATGGCCAGGTAAGCGTGTTTGATGCCGGTCGCCAGCGTGGCGTGGCACCGTGCTACCGCTGCCTGTTCCCTGAACCGCCGCCGCCGGAGTTTGCCCCCAACTGTTCCGAGGCGGGCGTGCTAGGCGTGCTGCCCGGCCTGGCTGGGGTGCTGCAGGCTACCGAGGTATTGAAGCTGCTGCTGGGAATCGGCGAGCCGCTGGTCGGCCGGCTGCTGCGCTTCGATGCGCTGGGCATGCGTTTCCGCGAAACCCGCATCCAGCCTGATCCCCAGTGCCCGGTGTGCGCGCCTGGGGTGCCGTTCCCGGGGTACATCGATTACGCCGCGTTCTGCCGGGGCGGGTGATCGCTGCGCACCCTCATCCACGCATGGCGTGGATCTACTGCGGCGTTGATCCACGCCATGCGTCGATGACACGCCGCGATAATCCAGTAGATCCACGCCATGCGTGGATGAATGTCGGCTATTCCGGAACGATGCTGGGTATCAATCCCGCCATCGTTCCATTTCCGGCACAACTAAACGCAACGTCGATGCTATTGCCGTCAGAAAACTTGCTCTATCGTGGAGGCCGATTTCGGTTTTCGGGAATACACCGCATGGCGGTAGAAGCAGCGACCAGCGAACTGGTCAAGGTCGTGGCCCTGTTGGGCGCGGCAGTGGTGATGGTGCCCCTGTTCCGCAGGCTTGGCCTGGGTTCGGTGCTGGGTTACTTCGCTGCGGGCCTGGCGATCGGACCGTTTGGCCTGGGCTGGTTCTCCGACCCGCAGGCGATCCTGCATACGGCCGAGCTGGGCGTGGTGATGTTCCTGTTCGTCATCGGCCTGGAAATGCGCCCCTCGCATCTGTGGAGCCTGCGCAAGGAAATCTTCGGGCTGGGCACGCTGCAGATCGTCACCTGTGCGCTGGTGCTGACCAGCATCGCCAAACTGTTCGGCCTGCCGTGGCAGGTCGCCTTCATTGGCGCCACCGGCTTCGTGCTCACCTCCACCGCGGTGGTGATGCAGCTGCTGGCCGAGCGCGGTGACATCGCGCTGCCGTCGGGGCAGAAGATCGTCTCCATCCTGCTGTTCGAAGACCTGCTGATCGTCCCGCTGCTGGCCTTGGTCGCGTGGATGGCGCCGAGCGCGGGCAGTGCCGATGGCGAGGGCTCGCGCTGGCTGTCGGTTGCGATCGGTGTGGGTGCCATCGTCGGCCTGGTGCTGGTCGGCCGCTTCCTGCTCAATCCGCTGTTCCGCCTGCTTGCCGAATCGAAAGCACGCGAAGTGATGACCGCCGCCGCGCTGCTGGTGGTGCTGGGTGCGGCGCTGTTGATGCAGCTGTCCGGCCTGTCGATGGCGATGGGCGCGTTCCTTGCCGGTGTGCTGCTGAGCGAATCCACCTTCCGCCACCAGATCGAAGCGGACATCGAGCCGTTCCGCGGCATCCTGCTGGGCCTGTTCTTCCTCAGCGTGGGCATGGCGCTGGACCTGGGCGTGGTGGCCGGCAACTGGCCGATGATCGTCGGCCTGGTGCTGGCGCTGATGGCGGCCAAGGCACTGTGCATCTACGTGGTGGCGCGGATGATGGGGAGTGACCACGCGCAGGCGATGGACCGCGGCGTGCTGATGGCGCAGGGCGGCGAATTCGCCTTCGTGCTGTTCTCCGCCGCCGCCAGCGCCGGCGTCATCGACATGGACATCAATGCCAACTTCACCGCCGTGGTGGTGCTGTCGATGGCGCTGACCCCGCTGGTGGTGCTGGTCTACAAGCGCGTGGCGCCGAAGCCGGAAGTGAGCCTGGAAGGCGTGGACACCGCCGACGGCCTGTCCGGCAGCGTGCTGATGATCGGCTTCGGCCGCTTCGGCCAGGTGGCCAGCCAGTCGCTGCTGGCCCGCGACGTGGACGTGACCATCATCGACAACGACGTGGAGATGATCCACAACGCCGAGCGCTTCGGTTTCAAGATCTATTACGGCGATGGCACCCGTCTTGACGTGCTGCATGCCTCCGGCGCCGGTACCGCGCGGGCGATCGCGGTGTGCGTGAACAATGCCGAGGATGCCGACCGCATCGTTGAACTGGTCGCGCATGAATTCCCGCAGGCCAAGCTGCTGGTGCGCTCGTTCGACCGCGAGCACTCGCTGCGGCTGATCCATGCCGGTGTC
Source organism: Stenotrophomonas sp. S41 (assembly GCF_016624625.1). Lineage (NCBI taxonomy): Bacteria > Pseudomonadati > Pseudomonadota > Gammaproteobacteria > Lysobacterales > Lysobacteraceae > Stenotrophomonas > Stenotrophomonas sp. S41. The sequence continues at coordinate 10,029 of NZ_JACVTV010000016.1, forward strand.
GATTTCCAGATCCGCGAGACGTTTGAATCGGCGCTGATGTTCGGCCAGGCCGCGCTGATGGAGCTGGGTGCGGACGAGGACGACGCGCAGGAGATCGCCGAGCAGATCCGCGAGCGCGATGCCGAGCGCTTCGAACTGGAAATGGCCGGCGGCAGCCTGCGCGCCGGTGCGCACATGGTGTTCGGCAGCGCGCTGCCGGGCGTGCCGACCCCGACCCCGTTCACCGCGCCCAAGCGCAAGGCCCGCACATTGAATGCGGACCAGGTGCCGGAAGAAGAAGAGGATTGAGCGCAGGGGTCGGATCCCTTTCCCACGGAAAGGGCTCTGACCCCGTGTTGGAGGTAGTGCCGGCCGCTGGCCGGCATTGCCGCGTTCATGAGGCTCCCGGCCCGCGGCCGCCCCCCCCCCCCCCCCCCCCCCCCCACTGCCGGTACCTGAGCTTGGTCGGTGGGGGTCAGAGCCCTTTGCCTGCGGCAAAGGGATCCGACCCCGCTGCCACATCCCGGTGGGCGAGGGGGCCTGAATCAGGGACAATAGCGTCCCCGCCGCCGCCTGCCCCCGCATTCGATGACTGACTCCGCCCCCCAGCTTCCTGCCCGCATCCTCGATGGCCGCCGTATTGCCGAGGACCTGCTCGACAGCCTGAAGGTGCGCGTCGACGCCCGGGTGGCCGCCGGTGGCAGCCGCCCCGGCCTGGCCGTGGTGCTGGTGGGGGGTGACCCGGCCTCGACCGTGTACGTGCGCAACAAGCGCCGCGCGGCCGAAAAGGTCGGCATCGAAGCGCATGACTACGATCTGCCGGCCGGCACCAGCGAGGCCGAACTGCTGGCCCTGATCGACCAGCTGAACGCCGACCCGAAGATCAACGGCATCCTGATCCAGCTGCCGCTGCCGGGCATTCCCGACGCGCGCCGCCTGATCCAGCGCATCGACCCGCGTAAGGACGTGGACGGCTTCCACCCGGAGAACGTGGGCCACCTGGCTCTGCGTGAATTCGGCCTGCGCCCGTGCACCCCGCGTGGCATCACCACGCTGCTGGGCCACACCGACCAGCCGGTGCGCGGCCGGAACGCCACCATCGTCGGCGTCAGCAACCACGTCGGCCGGCCGATGGGCCTGGAGCTGCTGATTGCTGGCTGCACCGTCACCAGCTGCCACAAGTTCACCCCGAAGGACGTGCTGGAACAGGCCGTGCGCAACGCCGACATCCTGGTGGTGGCCGTGGGCCGCCCGGGCATCGTGCCGGGCGAGTGGGTGAAGCCGGGCGCGGTGGTGATCGACGTCGGCATCAACCGGCTGGAGGATGGCCGCCTGGTGGGCGATGTCGGGTTTGAGGCTGCGGCCGAGCGGGCGAGCTGGATCACCCCGGTGCCGGGTGGCGTGGGCCCGATGACCGTGGCCACGCTGATGCAGAACACGCTGGAAGCTGCGGAAGCGCTGAGCTGATTGCCGGCTCCTGGTGGGGTATCGGGGCCTGATGGATTGTGCGGACCAACGGTCCGCACCTACCAAAAACAGGCCGAGGACCGGCTCTTGGTGGGTGCCGACCGTTGGTCGGCACATTGCCGGACAGTGCGGACCAACGGTCCGCACCTACCAAAAGCAGGCCGAAGACCGGCTCTTGGTGGGTGCCGACCGTTGGTCGGCACATTCCAAAGGCCCCGCCCGCGCGACACTGCGTCGCATCGACCCCCTCCCACGGGGCGTGAAAAAGGGGTAAAATGTCGCGCTTCCCCACATCTCGGGTATGCCGATGCTGCGCATCCAGGCTGAAGCACTCACTTACGACGACGTCTCGCTCGTCCCCGCTCATTCGACCATCCTGCCCAAGGACGTCAACCTCGAAACGCGGTTGACTCGCGACCTGAAGCTGAAGCTTCCGATCCTGTCCGCAGCCATGGATACCGTCACCGAAGCCCGCCTGGCCATCGCCATGGCCCAGCTCGGCGGCATGGGCATCATCCACAAGAATCTCAGCCTGGAACAGCAGGCCGCGGAAGTGGCCAAGGTCAAGAAGTTCGAGGCCGGTGTCATCCGCGACCCGATCACCGTCGGCCCGGAAACCACCATCCGCGACGTGCTGGCCCTGACCCAGGCGCACAACATCTCCGGCGTGCCGGTGGTGGGCAGCGACGGCCTGCTGGCCGGTATCGTCACCCATCGCGACATGCGCTTCGAGACCGAGCTGGACGATCCGGTCCGCCACATCATGACCAAGAAGGATCGCCTGGTCACGGTGAAGGAAGGCGCCGCCAGCGACGAAGTGCTGCAGCTGCTGCACCGCAACCGCATCGAAAAGGTGCTGGTGGTCAACGATGATTTCGCCCTGCGTGGCCTGATCACCGTCAAGGACATCCAGAAGAACACCGACTTCCCCAACGCCGCCAAGGATCTGTCGACCCGCCTGCTGGTCGGCGCTGCCGTCGGCGTGGGAGGTGACACCGACCGCCGCGTGGAAGCGCTGGTTGCCGCCGGCGTGGACGTGATCGTGGTTGATACCGCGCACGGCCACTCGCAGGGCGTGCTGGACCGCGTTGCCTGGGTGAAGAAGAACTTCCCGCACGTGCAGGTCATCGGTGGCAACATCTGCACCGGCGAAGCCGCACTGGCGCTGCTGGACAGCGGCGCGGACGCAGTCAAGGTCGGCATCGGCCCGGGCTCGATCTGCACCACCCGCGTCGTCGCCGGCGTCGGCGTGCCGCAGGTCACCGCCATCGATCTGGTGGCCGAAGCCCTGCAGGACCGCATCCCGCTCATCGCCGACGGTGGCATCCGTTACTCGGGTGACATCGGCAAGGCGCTGGCTGCCGGTGCCTCGACCATCATGGTCGGTGGCCTGCTGGCCGGTACCGAGGAATCGCCGGGCGAGACCGAGCTGTACCAGGGCCGTTCGTACAAGAGCTACCGCGGCATGGGTTCGCTGGCCGCCATGGAAAAGGGGTCCAAGGACCGCTACTTCCAGGACGCCGCCACCGCCGACAAGCTGGTGCCGGAAGGCATCGAAGGCCGCGTGCCGTACCGCGGCCCGGTGGGCGGCATCATCCACCAGCTGATGGGCGGCCTGCGCGCCACCATGGGCTACGTGGGTTGCGCCACCATCGACGACATGCGCACCAAGCCCAAGTTCGTCAAGATCAGCGGCGCCGGCCAGCGTGAGAGCCACGTCCACGACGTGACGATCACCAAGGAACCGCCGAACTACCGCGCCTGACGCGGGCCGGAGAAAGAGGAACGAGGAAGCTGATTCCCGTTCCTCTTTTTCCATCTGCCGCAGCAAATTATTTGAAGTTTCGTTTTCCCTACTGCATTGCCAGGGCGCCATGACCAATATCCATAACGACAAGATCCTGATCCTCGATTTCGGCGCGCAGTACACGCAGCTGATCGCCCGCCGCATCCGCGAGCTGGGCGTCTACTGCGAAATCTGGGCCTGGGACCACAACCCGGCCGAGATCGCCGCGTTTGGCGCCAAGGGCATCATCTTGTCCGGTGGCCCGGAATCGACCACGCTGCCGGGCGCCCCGGCCGCACCGCAGGAAGTGTTCGACAGCGGCCTGCCGATCTTCGGCATCTGCTACGGCATGCAGACCCTGGCTGCCCAGCTGGGCGGTGCCACCGAAGCGGCGGACCAGCGCGAGTTCGGCCATGCCGAAGTGAATGTCATCAACCCCGATGCATTGTTCAAGGGCCTGAGCGACCACGGCGGCGAGCCGAAGCTGAATGTCTGGATGAGCCACGGCGACCACGTCTCCGTCGCGCCGCCGGGCTTCACCATCACCGCCACCACCGACCGCATTCCGGTGGCCGCCATGGCCAACGAAGAAAAGCGCTGGTACGGCGTGCAGTTCCACCCGGAAGTGACCCACACCCTGCAGGGCCAGGCGCTGCTGCGCCGCTTCGTGGTGGATGTGTGCGGCTGCCAGACCCTGTGGACCGCCGCCAACATCATTGACGACCAGATCGCCCGCGTGCGCGAGCAGGTGGGCGATGACGAAGTGATCCTGGGCCTGTCCGGTGGCGTCGATTCGTCCGTCGTGGCTGCGCTGCTGCACAAGGCCATCGGCGAGAAGCTGACCTGCGTGTTCGTGGATACCGGCCTGCTGCGCTGGCAGGAAGGCGACCAGGTGATGGCGATGTTTGCCGAGCACATGGGCGTGAAGGTCGTGCGCGTGAATGCCGCCGACCGTTACTTCAGCGCGCTGGAAGGCGTGGGCGACCCGGAAGCCAAGCGCAAGATCATCGGCAACCTGTTCGTCGAGATCTTCGATGAAGAGTCGAACAAGCTGAAGAATGCCAAGTGGCTGGCGCAGGGCACCATCTACCCGGACGTGATCGAGTCGGCCGGCAGCAAGACCGGCAAGGCGCATGTGATCAAGAGCCACCACAACGTGGGCGGCCTGCCGGAGCACATGAAGCTGGGCCTGGTGGAGCCGCTACGCGAGCTGTTCAAGGACGAAGTGCGCCGCCTGGGCGTCGAGCTCGGCCTGCCGCGCACCATGGTCTACCGCCATCCGTTCCCGGGCCCGGGCTTGGGCGTGCGTATCCTGGGTGAAGTGAAGCGTGAGTACGCCGAGCTGCTGGCCAAGGCCGATGCCATCTTCATTGATGAGCTGCGCAAGGCGGATCTGTACGACAAGACCAGCCAGGCGTTTGCCGTGTTCCTGCCGGTGAAGTCGGTGGGCGTGGTGGGCGATGCGCGCGCTTATGAGTGGGTGATTGCGCTGCGTGCGGTGGAGACCATCGACTTCATGACGGCGCATTGGGCGCATCTGCCGTATGAGTTTTTGGGGACGGTGAGCAACCGGATCATCAATGAGTTGCGGGGGGTGTCGCGGGTTGTCTATGACATCTCGGGGAAGCCGCCGGCTACTATTGAGTGGGAATGAGTTGGCGCAAAAGGTTTTTCTCCGCACGCTTATAAGAGTTGCCCAAAGGCCCGCCTCATGGCGGGCTTTTGGTTTCTATAAGATGAGTCGCGGTACAGCCTAGTTCTGAGAGGTGGTTTATCCCTGAACTGGAATTGCTATGGGGGGGGGGGGGGGGGTTTTGGCCCGCCGGGGAATTTGGGGTTCCTTTTGGCCCCCCCCCCCCCCCCCCCCCCCCCCCCCCCCCCCCCCCCCCGGTGTTGAGCAGCCTGGGAAGATGTCGTTCCTTTGCTCGCGACACTTTTCTGCTTATGGAAAATGCACCGTGAATGGGAATTGGATGGATTGTTTTGTATATTGAAAGCCTGGACATTGCGTGAAAGCTTGCTTGCGGTTGAAGAGCGGGAAGCTTCAAGGTTGTAGATGTCTAATGATGCTCATGTCTAATTCGAAAAATTAGTAAAAATTGAACGAGGCGAAAGGATGCGGTTGACGAGTTTAGAGAAGGTCTTCGAAGAGTCTTGCGAGAAGCATGACCATCTGAAGCTCCTGCTGTCCCAATGGCGATTTGATAAAGAGCTGATTTCCAAGGCGCTCCAAAACATTTCATCAATGTTCCCGCACTATAGTCGGCATGACTCATCTCACTCCAAGCAGATAATTGTAAATATCGAGAGGATGCTCGGGGATCGAATTTACAATTTGACTGCTACTGATATGTGGCTCATTTTGGAGTCTGCGTATTGCCATGATATCGGAATGGTGGTTACGCATAAGCAAATTCAGGATATGGATACGCCTGAGTTCAAGGCATTTGTCAGTGATATTGCTGTGCAGCCGGATCATGAGCTGCATCAGTTTGCTGTAGATTGGGTCGGAGGCGGCGCAACTCTTCCGGAAGGTGCAAAGGCTCAGGTTTTCTTTAATGAATATAGACAACTTGTTGCTGAGTGGTATCGCAGAAAGCATCCCGAGAACTCCGCGAAAATCGTTAGAGATCCACTGGATGAGATAGGGCTTTCTTCGCCGCGAAATGAGCTGCTGCCAAGGCGTCTGTTCGGCGCGCTAGGTGCCATCTGCAATGCTCATGGATTGCCATTCGATGACGTTCTGCAGCTTCCGTTCTCAGAGGCTGGAATGGCAACAGAGGATTGCCATCCTCGCTATGTGGCGTTCTTGCTGCGAATGGCGGATTTGTTGGATGTTGATGACAACAGGTTTTGTCCTGTAATGATGAGGATGAGCGGAGCGTCTTTGCCCGCAAGTAGTCATGCTCATCTCGAAAAGCATCAGGGTATAAAGCACTTCCGGCTGGATTCTGAGCGAATAAAGATTGAGGTGATTTGTCCCACACCAGAGTCTTATGAGATTGCTCATGATTGGTTCAAGTGGTTGGAGCGTGAATATCACAGTCAGTCTCAGCATTGGCCGAAGATTGTGCCAAATAAGAAACTCGGGAGGCTCCCGACGCTATCCCCACCAAAGGTCTCGCTCCAAAAGCCATATCTGATCCTGAATGAGGGGAAGAGGCCGAGTTTTGATTTGGATCAAGCTGCAATGCTAAGAATACTTCGAGGTACAGGATTGTACGATTCGAAGCTTGATAGTATTCGTGAAATACTGCAGAACGCCGTTGACTCCACAATTATTGCCATCTGGCAGCAGCATAAAGACTCCATTATAGAAATGGATCCTGGTTCTGAGGCAATACTTGAGCTGTATGATAAAAGTAAGATTTATGTGGACTTTGGGTCAAGCTCCAGTGGGGATGGTAAATTCTCTCTGACGGTCAAAGATTTTGGAACTGGAATTAGCCGTTCTGACTTGGAGCGTATGCTCAGGGTAGGAAGCTCTAAGAAGAATACACGTAGATCAAGGTTGATTAGGGATATGCCGAGCTGGTTCCGGCCGTCTGGCAATTTTGGAATTGGCTTGCAGAGTATTAGTCTGTTGGCGGAAAAATTCACTGTTGTCACGAAGAGCAGGGAATCGCACGAGTCTTTTAAGATAACCTTCAATCTGACGTCCGGAAGCTCCGTGGTTGTCGAATCGATTGATGGTAACGATATCGATTATGGCGCGACAGTGTCCGTTGATATTGCCCTCGATGATTTTCCTGAGACCATAAGTATTCCTTGGGGTAAATCTAGGGGGCTGCTCATGGAGAAAATGAATGGCTATGACTTCACTGAGCCTGGCTCTGACCTCAAAGTTTATGAGCAGGTAAGAATATTTGACGCCATCAATACCTTCAATCGTGGTAGTCCTGTAAAGATTTCTTCAGCTCAGCACTCGTTGCCGTCAGACAGGAAGAAGATATTCTTTGCTCGAGATCAGAATATTTGTTTGGCCGACGTGCAGTTCGGCTATTTCGATGGTTCGAACGGAAGGACGCTATTCCGGGGGCAGCCGTTCAGTGACCTCCATCCTTTTCTCCCCCTTGTCTCTTTCGAGGCGGACTTCTATGGATATGAGGCAATTGATTTTCTTACGTACAGTCGCGGGAAAATATTGCCACACATGAGATCACGGGCTGGCAAACAGATAAAGGCTGCTATCCTGCGCTACATTGAAGAAAAATTTTCTTTCATTGACGAACAGCAGCGGCCTTGTGCGGCGGCATTCTACTATCTGCACGATCGCAGTTCCCAATTCACGGCGGCGATGCGGCGTGGGCTAATGAGCTATACGGTTGAAATTGATGGGGAGGGAGCTGTGCCCCTGTCATCGGTTATAGATAGAATAAAAAGCAAGCAGATAGTGGGTTTTGAAGTGAGGCAGAAACGCTATCATTCGATCGAGTTGGTTGAGGATCCGAAACAAACTCAGGCAAGCAACATTGCCATCTTGGGAGGATCTGTTGCGGACGTTGATATAAATCTTATTGCCTTGCTGGGCACCGAGCAAAGCCTCTACTGGCAAGAGTTGGTGCCAAGGGAGGGTTTTTCTTTCAAATGCAGTTGGTCAGATAAGGACATAATCCCGGTTTGTTCCGATATTCTGAAGAATATCATGTGTGGGGAGGGTAGTGGGTTTGAGATTGGAAAAAGAATGCTGTTTCCTGCGTGGGGTGACTATCGTAAGCTTGCGGTCAACGCGGAACTGAAATGGGTGCGGGTACATAATCATATGGCCTGGCATCCTGAGGTGATCGTATTGCCATATGTCTTTAGGCATGAGGGTCAGGCGATTGCTGAGAAGAGCCGCAATCTTGTTGATTGGGTTTTCGTTAACAGAAAGAATGAAGAAGTGACTCGCCAGCAGATATCTGACTTATATGATGGTCTGATAGCAGATATTGATGGAATCTGCGGTTGCTTGCCAAGTGATGGCTAGATACTCAGTGCGCCGGTTGCTTGTTTGCGGGCACGACCGTCGATCCGTGCACTTCGGGTGGTTTATAAATTAGCTGGTAATTTGTAGCTCTGCGAAGATCACACTGGTTGAATGGAAGTTCAGATTATTTTGGCGTTGTTGATTGTCTTTCCCGCTGTGCGGAGTGGCCTTTTTGCAGCTTTGCACAGTGGGGACAGTCTCTTCCTGTTCGAAAAGAGGCGCATCCACACATAGCTTGGATCTACACTGTTAGCCTACGCCCTATAGAAGCGCCCCAATGTTCTCTGGAAAAGTCGCGGTGATTACCGGTTCCACCAGCGGTATCGGTCTTGGCATTGCCACTGCCCTGGCGCGGCAAGGCGCCGACATCGTGCTGAATGGTTTTGGCGATGCGCAGGAGATTGAACGCATCCGCTCCAGTCTGGAGGCCGAGTTCGGTGTGCGGGTGGCGCATGATGGCGCCGACCTTTCGCGTGGCGAGGCGGTGCGGGAGATGATCGCTCGTACCGTTGCCACGTTGGGGCGCATCGACATCTTGGTGAACAATGCGGGCATTCAGCACACCGCCTCGATCGAGGACTTCCCCGTCGAGAAGTGGGATGCCATCCTGGCGTTGAATCTATCGGCGGTGTTCCATGCTACGGCGGCGGCCTTGCCGCACATGAAGCAGCAGGGATGGGGCCGCATCATCAATATCGCGTCGGCGCACGGTCTGGTGGGTTCGGTGAACAAATCCGCCTATGTGGCCGCCAAGCATGGCGTGGTCGGGATTACCAAGGTGACCGGGTTGGAGAACGCGGGCACGGGCATCACGGCCAACGCCATTTGCCCGGGTTGGGTGCGGACCCCGCTGGTTGAAAAGCAGATCTCTGCACTGGCGGAGCGGGCGGGGACGGATCAGGAATCCGCCGCGCGTGAGCTGCTGGCCGAGAAGCAGCCTTCGCTGCAGTTCGTGACGCCGGAACAGCTTGGGGAGATGGTGGTGTTTCTGGCGTCGGACGCCGCGGCTCAGATGACGGGCACGGCGCTGACTATGGATGGTGGTTGGACGGCGCGCTAAGCGTGGCTGCGCGGTACGTTTGATTTCCCGCCGGGCATGGCCCGGCGCTACCGGGGCAGGGTGGTAGCGCGGGGCCATGCCCCGCGAGCGCGCAGCGCGGCAAGGTCAGGCTGGCCTAACTTCCCTGCAAACCAGTTCTGCCAGCTCCCGGCAGGCGAAGAACAGCCCCTCGACCACGCCTTCGTCCAGATGTCGGTTGGGCGTAGCCACTGACTCGCAGCGGCTTGCTGCGTGCAACATCTCGACGGCCGTGAGGATCGCGACTGCTGCGCGATCAATCCGGGCCAGCGACTGCCGCCGCCCTTCAGAGAGGTTCTCTTCCGGCCACAACATTCCATCGGAACCTTCGCCATCGCGGATACGCTTGAGGCAGCCTTGGAACGTGCTGAGGTCGGAGGAGGGATTGTTGTCGTCGTTGATCGAGTCATCAACGGAGAAAGGCGGGTTCTTGCGAGTGGTCATGGCGTTGGCTTCCGTGGCTGTACTTAACAGCGCCACCGCGCGGAAGCGGGTGGCGGACGGTGCGTGGCTGCAAACCGGGAAGTGCAATGCAATTAGACCGGTGGGTACGAGTACCCCCACGCACCGCCCGCCATACAGGCCGACGGATTACCCGCCGGCACCGGTTTCCGGGCGGTGCCGACGGGCAAGCGTAAACAACGTGCATTGATACTTCACGGGTTTGCAGACCCGGCCACCCGTTGTCGGTGGCGCGCCATGTTGTTTACGGATGCACGTTCGCTTCAATGAGAAAAATCCGAAACGTGCGGATGAGTCGATAGAGCGGGAATGAGTGTGGCACGTACCAGCAACGGCGGAAGCGACACGGAATGACGCGGGCAAGGTGTCGGACTGGTACAGGCGACATGCCATGCCGCAAACAGCCCGCATTGGAGTGAGGCGCGTGACGCTTCTCGCTTACTAATCGTTGTATGAAGCACTCCAGCCGGACGCGTGGGCGACCCGCCACGTAGAGCGATGTGACACATCCGGCCGATTAGGCGTGCCGGATGCGTCATGCGGCCGCTGCGCTCGCCGGGCATGGCCCGGCGCTACCAAAGGGTTGGTCGAACGCAGCCCGGTCAACGGCGGGTTGGTCGGGCGAGGCGCAAACGTGGCCCGCGCAAACGGTCCTTACAGAGTCGCGTCCAGGAACGCGCGGATCACCGGCCCGATCTCCTGCACATGGCTTTCCAACGCGAAATGCCCGGTGTCATAGAAATGCACCTCCGCCTTCGGCAGATCGCGCTTGAATGCCTCGGCACCGGCCGGAATGAAGATCGCATCGTTGCGCCCCCACACCGCCAGCAGCGGCGGCTTACGGTCGCGGAAGTACTTCTGCAGCTGCGGGTACATCACCACGTTCGTGCGGTAATCCAGCATCAGGTCCAGCTGGATATCCAGATTGCCCGGGCGTGCCAGGCGCTCGTTGTCCAGCGTGTAGGTTTCCGGCGCGATGCGCATCGCATCCGGCGCGCCGTGGGTGTACTGCCACTGGATGCTTTCCGGGGCGAACATGCCGCGCAGTGCATCGCGGTTGGGCGCGGTCGGCGCACTCCAGTAGCGCTTGATCGGCTCCCACAGCTCGCCCAGGCCTTCTTCATAGGCGTTGCCATTCTGCGAAACGATGGCGGTGATGCGTTCCGGGTGCTGGCCGCGGGAAACGCGGTCATCGGTACGGCCGGTGTGGGGCATGCCGATGGTGGGTGTGGTGATGTCGTTGGTTGCTCGTGGGCTGCCGGCGGTGCCGGGCCGCTGTGCTCGCCGGGCATGGCCCGGCGCTACCGGGTGGGCTCGGCGCTACGGTGCTCCGATCAGCAGGGCGGGGTCGATCAGCGGGATCTCGCCGTTGTCGGCCATGGCAATGCTCTGGCTGCAGAACACATACCCCAGCGGATTGGCGGCGCGCAGCTGCTTGCGTGGCACGCTTTCGATATCGCCCACTTCATCCACGGCCAGGCCGATCACATCCACGCCGGCCCGCACCAGCGTCATCGCCGGGCAGGTATAGGTAAACGGTGTCAGCCCGCTGAGGCGGCGCAGATCGGCCACACGCAGGGCATCCCCGCGGACCGTCAGCCTGGGCCCGCCTTCGCCCACAGGGCGGTCGAAGGTCTCCTGGCCGCGGATCTCGACGGCGGCTTGGACATCCACCGCAAACCACTGCTCACCGGCCCGTACGGCCAGGTATTCAAAGAAAGAACGCGACGGCGAGGCCGGTGATCCGGCCGAAGAGGAAGACGGCTGCAAAAGGAATCCAGTGGAAGGGGCATTGCTGCTACGCCGCCATCATGCCCGCTTCGCCGCGGCAACAGTGTGCGAAGAAGATGAACGCACTCAGCCCCGTTCAGCCCGGCGTATGACTCATGCCAGAACGTACGGCACCGTCTGCAGTTCGGCCAGGTCCGTGGCGCTTACCGGGCGCGACAACGCAAAGCCCTGGATCTCGTCGCAGCCGTACGCCTGCAGCAGAGCCACCTGCTCAGGGGTCTCGGCACCTTCGCCCACCGTGTTGTAACCCAGGCCTTGCGCCAGTCTGATGACCGCCTGCACCTTCAGTTGCGCACGGGTATCCGTGGACAGGTCGTCGATCATCGACTTGTCCAGCTTGATGGTGTGGATGGGCAACTCGGTGAGGTAGCCAAAGTTGCTATAGCCACTACCGAAATCATCCACCGCCAGACGCACTCCCGCAGCAGCCAGCTCTTTCAGTTGCTCGCCGGGCGGGGAATCCGCGCGAAGCCACTCGCCTTCGGTAATTTCGATCTCCACATCCTGGCAGCGCAGGCCGTGCCTCTCGATATGCGCAAGCAGGCGGGTGGCCATGCCAACACGTGCAACATCACGCGGCGACAGGTTGATGGACAGCACCATCGAAATCCCTTCCCGGCGCCACTGGGCCAATTGCGTCAATGCACGGTCCAGTACCCAGTCGGTCACCACCTCCATCAGTGCAGTGCGTTCGAACACGGGAATGAATTCGGCCGGGCTCACTGCGCCCAGGTCGGGATGGTTCCAGCGCAGGAGCACCTCAGCGGCCACCGGCACCAGATCCCGCGCGCGATAGCGCGGCTGGTACACCAGGTAGAACTCATCATTCAGAAGTCCGCGCTCGGCGTCGGTCGCCAGACGATAGCCGCGCTTCAAGCCGGCATCCCGGCTGGCCGAGTACCAGCAGAACGGTGCGCCGGTGCTGTGCGCGCAGTGCAGGCCGATCAGCATGCGCCGGAGGACATCGTCGGCGCTGTGGCGGTCCAGTTCGATTTCGCACAGGCCTGCATGGAACATCGGGGACATCGGTACGGCGGCAGCAAGCATGGGGCGGGTCAGGCGGCCCTGCAGCTCGTTCACCATCCGCTCGGCAGCCTCACCGTCAGATTTCCTCAACACGAATGCAAACCGGGTTACCCCCACGTGGTAGACCTCGGCGACGCCTTCCAGGGCAGACTTGATGCGCGCACCCGCGCGGCGGATGAGCGCTTCCAGCGGGGCCATGCCCAGCACCTGCCCAGCTTCATTTGCCCTTGGCAGATCCAGCACGTCTACCAGTACGGCCACACACACGCGCTGTGGGGCGCGTGCCGACCAGGCGGCATAGTCAAGGGCGAACTGATGGCGGTTGGGCAGTCCGCTGACCGGGTCGCGGCGGCCCGTGAGGACCCGCAGCTCAAGCTCGTTCATGACCGCAATGGCCAGTGTCTGAAGCTGCCTGCGGTCGTCTTCCGAAAACGTTCGGGTTGCGGGGTCCATCACGCAGAGGGCGCCGATGGCTACGCCATTCTTGGCCAGCAGCGGCGCGCCGGCGTAGAACCGAAGATGTGGCGGCTTCACCACGAGCGGGTTGCCCGCGAAGCGAGGGTCGGAGCGCAGGTCGGCGACCACCATGCCGTCGACCGAGCGGATCGTGTGAGCGCAGATGGAGTGCTCGATCCGCATTTCGGCAGCGTCCAGGCCCTGCCGCGCGATCATCCGCTGGCGTTCGGTCTCAACCAGGGAAACGAAGGCCACGTCGGTCTGGAACAGGCGCGTGGCCAGTTCGGTGAGGCGGTCCAGTGAACTGCTGACAACCTCGTCCAGGGCATCCAGGCTGCCCAATGTCGACATGCGTTCATCAGAGCGGGTAGGGGCCATGTGCTTTAACCGGTTGAACGGGAACGCGGGAGCCAGATCGTCGCAACGCCTCGAACTATGAGCACTGCCAGATTTGCAGGTGTATTGCGGTGGTGCCGTGTAGACGCAGCAAGCACCACGTCAAGACGGCGCTGCAGGTCGATGGTTGCGACTGCGGTAGAGCACGGCACGGTTACGGCCGCCATGCTTGGCGCGGTACAGCGCCTTGTCGGCCTGGCGGATGGCCAGATCGGGGTCGGTCTCGGTTTCCGGGTAATGGCTGACGCCGGCGGAAATGGTGATATGCCCAACCTTGGGGAAGGGCTGCGCTTCGATGGCGGCACGCAGTCGCTCGGCCACCTGCAGTGCGGTATCGGCGGTGACTTCGGGCAGCAGCACCAGGAACTCCTCGCCACCGAGGCGGCACAGCACGTCCTGCGGGCGGGCGTTGGCGCGCATGCTCTGGGCGACGCCGGCGATGACCTGGTCACCGGCGTCGTGGCCGTGGCGGTCGTTCACGTCCTTGAAGTGGTCCACGTCGAGGGTGATGACGCCGAATGGCACACTGGTGGCGGTGAGCGCACTGAGCGCGCGTTCCAGCCCGCGCCGGTTGAGCAGCTGGGTGAGGGGATCGGTGAGCGCGGCCAGGTCGAGCTTGCCGATGCGGTCGCTGAGGTTGCGGAAGCTGACCAGCACCGCCTGCTTCAGCTGGGCCGCTTCGAAATACCAGGAATTGACCGCCTTGACCTGGGAAATGGCCGCGCTGACGTCGTGGTCCTGCGCGTGCTGGGCCAGTTCCTGCAGGGGCGAGGCAATGCGCCGCGAGCACAGCCAGATCAGCAGCAGGCACAGCAGGCCCAGCGGCGCGGCATTGCGCAGTACGGTACCGAACAGGCTGCCCATGGGCGCGGTGGCGGCTTCGATGGGACGCTGGGCGACGATGCCCCAGCCGGCAGCGGGCACCGGTGCGAAGCCCGCCAGCATATGTACGCCGTGGCTGTTGTGCGAATGCAGTGCGCCGGCGCGGCCCTGGCTGAGGGCATCGACGGCGGCGTTGCGGGTGGCGGGCTGTCCGACCCGGTCCGGCTCGGGGTTGTAGAGCACGGTGCCATCGCGGCTGACCACGTACAGGTACGAGCCATCCTCGTAGGGGTGCGTGCCGAGCAGGGAATGCAGGACGTTCGGGTCGCGCAGGTGGATGGCGGCGGTGATGTAGCCGGCGTACTCGCCGTCGGCATCGAACACGGGATGGGAGAGGGTGACGACCAGGTTGCCGGTGTGGGCCATGAACGGATCGCTGACCATCGGCAGCCGTTGCTGCAGGGCCTTGCGGTTGGCGGCGCTGGTGAGCGCCTTGCCCTGCAGTTCCGGCAGCGCGGGCGAAGTGCCGACCACCACGCCCTGCGCGTTTACCGCGATGACGCTGTTGAAGGCATCGGTCTGCTGCTTGATGCGCTCGACCTCATCGTCATGCGCCGCCGGTTGGCCAAGCTCGCGGCTGAGGCGCTCGGCCCCGACCGCGAGCTGCCGCTGCGCGTTCATAACGAAGTGCTGGGTGGACTGGGCCAGCGAGTGCGCGTACACGCGGTTGGCCTCCAGGCTCTTTTCGATGAGCTGCTGGCGCTGCACCTGGTAACTGGCCCACAGGGTATTACCCAGCATGACCAGCGCCGACAGCGTGGCAAGCGCGAGGATCAGCCGCTGCAGGTTCACCTGCCGGATCGATGCATTCACCCTCGCGCCTCCTTGGCTGCTGGTAGGCGCTCAGGCTACAACCGGGGGGAGGGCGAACCGTGCGCGCGGCCTTCACGTGGACGACGGGCCTGGCAGCGTGCCGACCAACGTTCGGCACCCACCAACAGGGTCGTGCCCCGGTAGCGCCGGGCCATGCCCGGCGAGCGCAGCGGCCAAGCCGACTCAGCCGTCGGTCGAACGGCTCAGGCCCTCCCACGCCTCGATGCCGGCAGCCAGATCCTGCAGCTTGCCGCGCACCAGCTGCACCGCATCACTGCCCAGCAGCAGGTGGGTGGGCGGGATGGGGCTGTCGATCAGCTGCAGCATGGCCTGTGCAGCCTTCAACGGGTCGCCCAGCTGCTGCCCGCTCTTGGCCTCGCGCGCGCTGCGGATGGGGTCGAACAGGGCGTCGTAGTCTTCGATCGCGCGTGGCGAGCGCACCATCGAGCGGCCGGCCCAATCGGTGCGGAACGAACCGGGCGCGACGGCGGTGACGTGGATGCCGAAGCCGGCCACTTCCTTGGCCAGCACTTCGCTGATGCCTTCCAGCGCGAACTTGCTGCCGCAGTACCAGGCGATGCCCGGCATCGTGATGAAGCCGCCCATCGAGGTGATGTTGAGGATGTTGCCGCGGCGGCGCGCACGCATGTTCGGCAGTACGGCCTTGATGAGGGCGGCCGGGCCGAACACGTTCACCTCGAACTGCTGGCGCAGGTCTGCGAGTGTCGATTCCTCGAGCACGCCTTCGTGGCCGTAACCGGCGTTGTTGACCAGCACGTCGATGGCGCCGATGTCGGTTTCGATATGGCGTACCAGCGCATCGATGGCCGTGGCATCGGTGACATCGAGCAGGCGCGCGAAGGCCTTGCCGGGTGCTAGGGCGTCGAAGTCGTGGCGGGCGGTTTCGCTGCGCACGGTGCCGACCACGCGATGGCCAGCCTGCAGGGCCTGCTGGGCCAGGGCACGGCCGAAGCCGCTGCTGACGCCGGTGATGAGGAAGAGGCGGGAGATCGTCATGGTTGCGGGTCTCGGATGCGGGACTTGCACGTTAGTGCTTGCCTGGACGACGGCCCAGACCTAGCATTCGGGCATTCTTGCCTATTCCTCTGAGGTGCCCGTGCCCGCTGTTGAACCGTCGCTGCAGGCGCGCATGGTCGGCCTGCTGCAGGCGCAGGCCACGCAGGAGGGCTACACGCTGACGGCCCTGCCGGGCGTGCGACTGCTGCGCTCGGACCGGCCGCTGGCGCGGACCCCGGTGCTGTATGACCCGGGCATCGTGATCGTCTGCCAGGGCGTGAAGCGCGGCTACATGGGCGCGAAGGTCTACCAGTACGACGCGCAGCACTACCTGGCGGTGTCGGTACCGGTGCCGTTCACCATGGAAACCGAGGCGAGCGCCGACGCGCCGCTGCTGGCGATCTACCTGCACCTGGACCTTCAACTGGCCGCGGACCTGATGCTGGAGCTGGAGGCGCACGCGGATGCTGTGCCAGCACCGGCGCAGAGCATGATGGCCAGCCCGATGGAGCCAGCGATGCAGGCCACCGTGTTGCGTCTGCTGGAGGCGCTGGGCGATCCACTGGAGGCGGCGCTGCTCGGCCCGGCGCTGGTGCGCGAGCTGTATTTCCGCGTGTTGACCGGTGCACAGGGCGGCGCGATGCGCGAGGCACTGGCAATGCGCGGGCGCTTCGGCCGCATCGGCAAGGTCCTGCGGCATATCCATGCGGCCTACGCGACAGCGCTGGATGTGGATGCGTTGGCGGCGGAGGCGGAGATGAGCGTGCCGACCTTCCACGATCACTTCCGTGCGATCACCGGTACTTCGCCGATGCAGTACGTGAAGTCGACCCGGCTGCATCAGGCGCGGTTGCTGATGCTGCGTCAGGCCATGACGGCGGAGGCGGCGGCACTGGGCGTGGGTTACGCCAGCGCGTCGCAGTTCAATCGTGAGTTCAAGCGCCTGTTCGCGCTGCCGCCCGCGGCCGAGGTGGCGCGGATGCGGCGCAGCTTCGCACTGCCACCGGCGCCGGTGGATGCGGTGTATGTGTCGTCGCATTGAGGACTGACCGGACGCGCGTGTCGGCTGATAGTCACAAGACCCGCACAGGCGGCTGGTTAACGTGACGCACGCGTTTCCACCTCCGGCACGACTTTCTACGTCGCGTCATTCTCCTTTCCGGAAGTCCCCATGTCTGCCCTGCCTTTGCGTGCGCTGGCCTACCAGAGCACCGTCTCGTGTCCGTTGGCCGCCGATTCGATAGACGAACTGCTCATCGATGCCATGGCGCGTAACCAGGCGCTATCGGTGACCGGCGTGCTGCTGTTCGATGGGCATCGGTTCTTCCAGTATCTGGAAGGCCCGGAAGAGGCCATCTACCAGGTTTTCAGCCGGATCGAGGCCGCCACGCGCCATGGCAATGTAGTGGTGCAGTTTGATGAAGCGGTCAGCGAGCGCTACTTCCGCACCTGGTCGATGGTGTGCCGCAGCGTGGACGTGTCGGCCCTGCACGCCATCGCCGCGGGCAAGTGGAAGCGGCATTTCCCCACGGTGCGCGAGGACCGCCGTGCGGTGCCGGGGCTGGCGCCGCTGGTGGACTTCTGGGAACTGCCGCACGCGTGAGCGTGCTCACTCCGGCATGACGGGGTGAGCGGCTAGGGTGGCTGCTCACACGAGGGGGAAGCATGGAAGAATCGAACGGCGGTATGGTGCGCTGGCTGAGTTTCCGGCTGCGCAATGGGCAATCGATCGGCCCGGAACGGTTGCGCGAGGCGTGGACCTGGGCCTGCCAGTCGCCGCGTTCGGGTGTGCGCCGCGAGCAGCTGGGCGAAGACCACTGGGTCTACGCCTTGTACGGCCCAGAGCTGATCTCCTGCCCACGGACTGCCGAGCAGCGCATGCGTGGCTTCCTGCTGGAGGCGGGCTATATCTTCACGATGGGTTCGCTGGGGCGGCGCGAGGCCGCCTGACGCCGCGCTCAACCTTGCCTACGCTGCTGCACCGCCCAAGGCAGGGAAGTGCGGGCGCAGCAGCGAGGCAAGCAGCTCCATGCCGGGGCTGGCCACGGTTGCGCGGCGCCCGAACTCGTCCCACTGCGCGTTGACCAGGCCGGAGACGATGGTCTGGCCGGTTTCGACCCGGGTCATTGCCCAGTAGGGCACCGCACGCGTTTCGATCGGGGCATCCAGCACCTGCACCAGGCCGTGGTGCGAGCGGCTTTCGTGAATGCGATGCATGACGGTCGTCAGCCCGTCCGGGGGGCCCTCGAGGTATTGGAAGAACTGCTGCCCACTGATGAGCAACGCTCCAGTGACGCCTGCAACGCGATTGAACGAGGCCGATTGGGAGATGATGCCGCGGATCTTCTCATCGGAAAGGCCAGCCGACATGTGGCTGGAGTACGCAAATGCACGGAGCATGGAAGGGGTTCGTATGTGACGCGCGTCACTATACGGAGCCGCCTTCGGGGAGGCGTGAGGCTTTGCTCACGCGTTCTGCGGGCAAGCGCTGTCTAGGGGATCCGTTGACGGCGGCGTGCGCCCCGATGCCGTACATTGGTGTCGACAGTCTCACTTTCTGCAGCGGGCCGGATGCCCCTGGGGTGCTGCGACTCCCGCTTTTCTCCAGGAATTGAAATGCAGCCCCATTTTCCCGTGTTCCCCCGTGCTGCAGGCGCTGCGGCCGAGCGTGTCCGTCATCACGACTGGTCGGCGACAGCCCTTGGGGCCGTTGCGCAGTGGCCCGCTTCACTGCGCTGTGCGGTGGAATTGATGCTCAATTCCCCGGAAAGCATGTACCTGGTCTGGGGCGACGAGCTGGTTTTCCTGTTCAACGATGCCTATGCACCGATCCTGGGGCCGCGCCTGGACCAAGCGATGGGCGCACCGCTGCGCAGCCTCTGGGCCGATGCGTGGCCTGCAGTACGCGAGCCGATCGAGCAAGCTTTTGCCGGGAAGGGGTCGCGTTTCGAGAATGTGCCGGTGGCGATGAACCGCTATGGGACGCCGGAAGACACCTGGTGGACGTTCTCGTTCTCCCCGCTGTACGGGGACGAGGAAGAGGTCGCGGGCGCCTTCTGCGTGACCAAGGAAGTGACCGGCATGGTGGTCGCGCAGGATCGCCTGGCACGCGAGAATGAACGGCTGATCGCGCTGTTCGAGAAGTCCCCGCTGTTCATGGCGTTCCTGACCGGGCCGGAACACTGCATCGAGCTGGTCAATCCGGGCTATGCAAGCCTGATCGGGCACCGCGAGGTGATTGGCCGCCCCATTGTCGAGGCGCTGCCGGAGGTGCTGGACCAGGGGTATCTGCATCTGCTGGATGAGGTCTACCGCACGGGTGAGCCGTACATCGGGCGCAAGGTGGCCTACGACAGCGGCATCGCGCAGGCCGGCAGCGATCCGCGCCATATCGTCGACGTGGTGTTCCAGCCGTGCAAGGACGAGACGGGGCAGGTCAACGGCATCTTCGTGCAGGGTCTGGACTTGACGCCGCAGGTGGCGCTTGAGCGTCACCTCTCGCTGACCGAGGCGCGGCACCGGCAGATCATGGACAGTGCCCGTGACTACGCGATCATCGCCTTCGACATGGACGGTCTGGTGACGCTGTGGAACCGCGGCGCGGAGGAGATTCTCGGTTGGCATGAGTCCGAAGTGCTGGGCCGTCATGGCGAGGTGCTTTACCTGGACGATGACCGACTGGCCGGTCGCTTCGGCTACAACATGGACCAGGCGCGGTTGCGGGGAGGTCTGAGCGGTGAGCGCTGGCTGCGTCGGCGCGACGGGGAGCGGTTCTGGGCACATGGCTCGATGGCGGTCCTGCGTGGCCATGAAGGCGAGGCCGTGGGCTATGTGGTGGTGTTCCGCGACCGCACCGCTGAGCGACACGCCTCCGAAGCGCTGGTGCAGAGCGAGCGACGACTGGGGGCGCTGGTTGCTGCAGCAACGCAGTCGCTGTACGCCATTTCTGCCGACTGGCAGCAGGTAAACCTGATCTATCGCCAGGGCGGCGCCGCGGACCTTCGCGAGGCCGGCGGGTCGTGGCGCGATCAGTTGATCCATCCTGCCGATCGTGACGCCGTGGATGCCGCCATCGAAGAAGCACGCGAGATGGGTTCGGCGCTGGAGGTTGAACACCGCAGCCTGATGCCCGACGGCGAGGTTCGCTGGTTGCAGATGCGTGCCGTGCCGCTGCTGGATGAAGACGGGCAGGTACGGGAGTGGTTTGGTGCAGCGGCTGACATCAGTGACCGCCGCATTGCCCAGCAGCGTCTGCAACAGATGACCCTGACCCTGGAGGAGCGGGTGCAGGCACGAACGGCCGAACTGATGGCCATGGAAGAGCGTCTGCGGCAGGGCCAGAAGATGGAGTCGCTGGGCCAGTTGACCGGCGGCATCGCGCACGATTTCAACAACATGCTGACCGCTGTTTCGATGGGTCTGGAGCTGCTGGAACTGCGGGTGGGGCAGGGGCGCGTGGAGGATCTGCAGCGTTATCTCGAGATGGCTCGAGGTGGCGCCGAGCGGGCTGCGGCACTGACCCAACGTCTGCTCGCGTTTTCGCGGCGGCAGACCCTGGCGCCATCGTCGGTGCGCGTTTCCACGCTGGTAAGCGGCATGCTGGACATTCTCAGTCGTTCCATCGGGCCTTCGATCAGCATTGAAACGCGACTGCGGGACGGCGGCGATGACGTACTGGTGGATGCGCCGCAGCTTGAGAACGCCCTGCTCAATCTCTGCATCAACGCCCGCGACGCCATGCCCGAAGGCGGAACGCTGGTCATCGCCTCGGACATCGAGGTGGTGACAAGCGCACGCGGTGAGCAGCTTGGACTGCCCGCAGCGACGTACGTGCGCCTTTCCGTGTGTGATACCGGGACCGGTATGGATGCCAGCGTGCTGGAGAAGGTATTCGAACCGTTCTTCACCACCAAGCCGATCGGCCAGGGCACCGGGCTCGGCCTTTCGATGATCTACGGGTTTACCCGGCAGTCGGGCGGGCAGGTGGACGTCGAATCCACGCCGGGGCAGGGCACCACGATCAGCCTGTATCTGCCGCAGTTCAGCCCCGCGCCGGCGACCTGCGCCGAGCCCGTGGCCGATGCCTCAACCATGCCAATGCTCTCGGGCCGCTCAGTGCTGCTGGTTGAGGATGAAGCGTCCATCCGGGCGCTGGTGCGCGATGTCCTGAGCACGCAGGGTCATCACGTGACCGAAGCGGCGAATGGCAGCGAGGCGCTTTCGTTGTTGGCGACTGACCATTCGTTCGACCTGCTGGTGACCGATGTGGGCCTGACGGGAGCATTGAATGGACGCCAGGTTGCCGACGCGGGTCGGCAGTCGCGACCGGCGATGCCTGTTCTGTTCATCACCGGCTACGCAGCATTTGCGGCGGTGGGCGGTGAGCACCTTGAGGCGGGCATGGAGATTCTGACCAAACCCTTCTCTGCCGTAGAACTCGAGCGGCGCGTAGACCGGTTGCTGGCAGGGGAATTCAGATCGTGGAGTGCACCGACTTCAGAAGCTCCCGCAGCGTGAACGGCTTGCGCAGCAGGGGTATGTGGCGGGGCAGGATCTCCGGATCGCCCGCGAGCTGGCCAGCGTAACCGGTCATCAGCAGGACGCGTAAGGCGGGGTCACGGCCCATCGCGTGGCGCGCGAGCTCGCAACCGTTCATGCCCGGCAGCCGGATGTCCGAGATCAGAAGATCGAATGACCCGGCGCTGCATAGCGCCGTCACCGCCGCTTCTGCATCGCCAACCGCAGTGATCTCGTAGCCGCTTTCGGACAGGACATCCTCGGTAAGTTCGCGGATGGCCGTGTCATCCTCTACAAGCAGGATGCGTTGCGTGGTCGGTGGAGTCACAGCGGGGGAGTTCTCGATGCATGTGGCGGAACTGCAGATGCCCTCGATTGAGGGCACCCGGATGCCGCGAGATGAGGCGCGGCGGTATTTCAGTGAATCAGTGGCGCGCGTCATCCTTGGCCTTGCCGACGGCGCTCTGCACTTTGCCAACGCCCTTCTGTGCCTTGCCTTCAAGTTCCTGCGTCTTGTTGCCGGTGACCTTGCCGGCCACTTCCTTCACCGTGCCCTTGACCTGGTTCTTGGCACCTTCGGTACGATTCTTGTCCATTGCAGAACACCTTTCTGGAAAGCCCGGGATGGGGGCTTAGATCCTGCGTGCGTGGGGGTGGCGTGCCAGTGAAAGAAACGCGAGCGCCATCCTCACGCGGGTGGCGCCTGGGCATGCCCGACGGGAAATGCGGCGCGGCCCCTCGGTGGCGCAAAGCAATGCCTGGCGAGCATCGGGTTATGGCCCGCGGACCCGACACCGTGCCGACCAACGGTCGGCACCCACCAGCAGGGTCGCGAGGCCACGATCCCCGGTAGCGCCGGGCCATGCCCGGCGGATTGACAGTGAATCTACCTACTAGTAGGGTGAGTCCCCATGAAAGACACGCTCTCCCCCAAAGCCCACGAGATCCTCGCCCACGCCCGTTCGCTGCTGGAAGCCGGCGGCTACAACGGTTTCAGCTACGCCGACATCTCGGCGCGGGTGAACATCAGCAAGGCCAGCATCCACCACCACTTCCCCAGCAAGGCGGATCTGGTGCGGACGGTGGTGGTGCTCTACCGGGCCGAGGCGCGCGAGGGCCTGGCGCTGCTCGACCGGCAGCTGGGCGACCCGCTGCAGGAGCTCAATGCCTACGTGGATTACTGGTCCAGCTGCATTGCCGGCGGCACGTCCTCGTTCTGCATCTGCGCGATGCTGGCCGCGGAGGCGCCGATGATTCCGGCCGAGATCGCCGATGAAGTGCGCGGCCACTTCGAGGATCTGAGCGGCTGGCTGGCGCTGACGCTGGAGAAGGGCGCGGCGACCGGCCAGCTGCGGCTGCAGGGTTCGGCAGCGGATGAGGCCAAGGCGTTCATGTCATCGGTGCACGGCGCGATGCTGGCCGCGCGCGGCCTGGGTGATGCGGCCACGTTCGCGGCGCTGGCGCGCCTGGCCATTGCGCGGGTCAGCGCGGCGGCCTGAGGTTTGTGTGATGGGCCTGCGGCAACGCGGGCCTTCTTTTTACCCTTTAAGCCTACCTACTAGTAGGTTCAATCATCCTCGGAGACATCCCATGGCACACCCCCTGTCCACCCTCGGCGCGATCCACACTGCCGTCAGCCTGATCCCGGTCCTGGCCGGCCTGTATGGCTTCATTCGCCATCGCGCGATTGACCCGGCCACGCGCTCGGGCAAGCTCTACCTGCTGGGCCTGGTGCTGTCGGTCGCGACGGCCTTCACCATCTCCAGCACCGGCGGGTTGAACCCCGGCCATGCGTTCGGGGTGATCGTGCTGCTGATAGCCTTCGGCGGCGTGTTCGCGGGGCGGCTGCGTTTCCTAGGCCGCTTGGCGCCGTACCTGTCGACGTTCGCCTTGTCCTTCAGCTTCCTGCTGTCACTGGTGCCGGGCACCAACGAAACGCTGACCCGCGTGCCGGTGGGCCATCCCATTGCCGCCGCGCCGCTGGCACCGGTGGTGCTGCAGGTGTTGCTGGGCTGCGCGGTGGTGTTCGTGATCGGCTTCGCGGCGCAGTGCTGGCGCATCCATGCGCGCAACAAACATGCGCGGGCCTGATGCCATCAGGCTGCGATCGGGTGAAGTCGGCCGGCGGCCTGCAGCACATCAAGGATCTGCGCGGTGATCCATTCCTCGCTGCCCGTGGCGTCGATCACGTGGCAGCGCTGCGGATCACGCCGCGCCGCCTCCAGCAGGCCGCGACGGATGCGACCGAAGTTGCGATGCGCCTCGGCCGGGTCGCTGTGTCGCGCAGGTGCATTTGCATCACGACGTTGCAAAGCCGTCTTGGCATCGAGATCCAGGATGAAGGTGAAGTCCGGACGCGTCTGGCCGGTGACATAGTTCGAAACGACATCGAGGAACGACTCGGACATGGTGTTCTCGAAGACCTGGAAGGCGAAGGTTGAATCGATGAATCTGTCGCAAACAACCCACGACCCGGCATCAAGCGCTGGGCGAATCACGCTTCGTACGTGGTCATGGCGCGCGGCGGAAACCAGCAGCATTTCTTCGTAGGCGTCGAGCCTGCGCGCGCGCTGTTTCACCAGGATTGCCCGTATTTCCGGGCCGATATGGCCACCGTCGGGTTCCTTCGCAGCGACGACGTCAATGTCGCGTTCGCCCAATGCCGTGATCAGACGCTTGGCCTGCGTTGTCTTTCCGCTGCCGTCTATCCCTTCAAACGTGACAAAAGCCATCGTGTCTGCCCTATAAATCGTTAACGACGGTTTTGAGCATGGCATGAAGCACTCCGAGGCAGTGGTGTTCGTATCGGCAGGCATGTCCTCGCCAAAGAAGCGCGACCATGCGCTGGCGCGGCGTCAGCTGTATTTGAATTACGGCGCGCTTTCGCTGGCGACGACCTTGTCTCTGGCCGGATACGACACTTCTGTCGTGCACGGTGAACATGAGACGCCCGAGAGTGTCGTTGCAGCGCTGCTGCAATCGGGCCGGCTGCCCTCGATGTATCCGCTGATGCTGTCCCTGCCCAGCTTTCATGCGCTGCCGTGGGCGCGCACGTTCTGCACGCTGATCCGGCGCGCGCTGCCCGCATGCCGGATCGTCGTCGGCGGGCGCTGGGTGGTGGGCCCCGACCCGGAGTGGCTGCGCGGCAAACTGCCCGAGGCCGAGGTGTTCGTGCCAGGGCTGGCCGAGCCGTACATCGAGGCGCTGCTGACCGGCCTGCCGGAGATGGGCCGACCGCGCGTGCCGCGGCCCGATCGCCCCTTGCATCACCCGCTGGTGGACGGCTACCTGCGCTACCAGCCCAGCGTGGAGGCCTCGCGCGGGTGCGGCATGGGCTGCGGCTTCTGCGAGGAGCGTGACATCCCCGTGGACAAGCTGGGCCCGGCCGAACGGATGTGGACGACGATGAAGGCCGTACAGGCGCAGTATGCCGGCGGTGAGATCCGGCCGTACCTGCAGGCCTCGATGTTCGTGCCCACCGCGCGCTGGGCCGAAGCGCTGGCCGAATGCGTGCAGCGCGACACCCTTCAGATTGCATGGCGGACCGAGAGCCGGGTGGACGCGCTGACCGAAGACACCATCGCGGCGCTGGCCGCGGCGGGGATGAAGGTGCTGGACCTCGGCTTGGAGACCGCTTCGCCGCAGCAGATCGTGGCGATGAACAAGTCGCGGTTTCCCGACCGTTACCTGGACCGCGCCTCGCGGCTGCTGAACGCCTGCGCGCGCGAGTGCGTGCAGGCCAAGGTGAACGTGCTGATCTACGGCGGCGAAACGGCCAGGACCCTGGGAGAGACGCAGCAGTGGCTGGATGAGCATGCCGGTTGCATCGCCGGTGTGTCGGTGGGCCCGGTGGTGGCGTATGGGCCACCGAAGACGGCCGACCCCTTCCTGCATGAGCTGGTTGAGCTGGGCGCGCGCACCATCGATGCGGGCAGCGCGCAGGAGACCGGCATCAGCCGCATCCATCCAAGCCGCGAGATCGATGCCACCGATGCCGAACACTTGAGTCTGCAGCTGTCGCGCCGCTACATGGATGCAGGCCAGTATTTCCGGCTCAAGCAGTTTTCGTATTACCCGCGGGATTATGGGAGGAACGACTTCGACCACGACGTGGCCCGCTCGGATCCGGCAAGGCTGCCTTTCCGGACCGCAGGCGATGCGCCGACAATGAACCCGAGAACGACGAGGTGACTGTGGATACGAGCAAGACCATCAAGGACCCCATCCACGGGGCGGTGAAGTTTGAAGGCGCGGCCGAGCTGGAACTGAAGAACCTGCTGTCGGACCCGTACTTCCAGCGGCTGCGGCGGGTGAAGCAGCTGGGGTTCTCCGACCACGTGTTTCCGTCTGCCACCCACTCGAGGTTTGCCCATTCGCTGGGTGTGTATGGCGTTGCCAAGCGTCTGCTGTCGGTGGTGGAGCCAAAGGGCCGCGGTGATGACTGGTCACGCAAGGGCAAGGCCTGCCTGGCGGCAGCGCTGCTGCACGACGTAGGCCATGGCATGTTCAGCCATGCATTCGAGCACGCGATGGAGAAGTTCATCGAGACCCACCCCGAGGTAGGTGAGCAGTTCAAGGACGCGGTCAACCACGAGAAGCTGAGCCGCCGCATCGTGACCGAGACCTCCGTGGCGCGGGTGCTGAAGCGCATCGGCGGCGATGGCTTCGCCGAGGAAGTGGCTGCGATGATCGAGAAGCAGGACCCGGACTGCATCTACACGTCGATCGTCTCCAGTCAGCTGGATGCTGATCGCCTCGACTACGCAAAGCGCGATCCCTATTTCGCGGGCGTGTCCTCCGGCGGCATCGATCTCGACTGGCTGGTGGATCACCTGCGCGTAGGGACGCGTCAGTCCGGCCAGTTCTTCTACGTCGACAGCAAGGCGTTCATCTCGATCGAGCAGTTCATGGTGACCGTGTTCCAGCTCTATCCCACCCTGTACCTGCATCACCGTACACGTGGGTTCGAGCACATGTTCTCGAGGCTGATGGTGCGGGTGTTCGAACTGATCGGTGAGGACGCTCCAGAGAAGGCGGGCTTGAGCGACGCCCATCCGTTGGTACATTTCTTCCGCGAACCGGGCAACCTCGAGCACACGCTGGTGCTGGATGACTCGCTGTTCTGGGGCTCGTTGCATCTGTTCCTGGCTGCACCGGATACGGCGGTCAGCCAACTGGCCAAGCGCTTTGCCGAGCGGCGTTCGTACCCCAGACATGATGTCTGGCGCATCGCCGAAGGCCTCGCGGTGAAGCATCGTGGCTACATGGCGCTGTCGGCCAGTGAACGCGTCGGTGTCCTGCACAACGCCTGTGAAGCAGCCTGTGCCGCGCTCACGGGTGACGCTGGCATCTGGCAGGATTCATGCCACTACGATACCTATCCCCGCAAGCTGTACACGGAAAGGCGTATCGAGGGTGGGCATCCGCAACAGATCAACGTTGCGCATGGCGGCCTGATCGTTGATATCGCATCGGTGTCGCCAATTGTTGCCAGTGCTGCGGCATTCACCATCCATCGCATCTACTACGATGACACGGTGAAGGGGCTGGGTGAGCGGCTGGAGGATGCGATCACCGAGCGCCTGAAAGTGGCTGTCGCGGCCGAGCTGGAACGCGCCGGGATGATCAGCACCCCACCAGCCGATCCGCACTGAGCGCACCGCGATGCAGGTTGCGGTATTCCGTCGGGCTGGCATCGACCAGCCCGCGGAAATGCCGGCGGAAGGATTCCTGCGAGCCGAAGCCGGCCTGCTCGGCCACCCACTGCAGCGGACGGTCGGTGGATTCCAGCAGCTCGCGGGCAAACGCCACGCGCTCGCGGATGAGCCAGTCGATGGGTGACAGGCCGGTGGCTTCGAGGAACTGCCGCTGCAGGGTGCGCTGGCTCAACGCCGCCTGCTCGGCAAGACTGCCCAGCGAATGCGCCTCGCGCAGGTTGTGGCGCATCCATTCCATCAGCTTGGCCAGCCGCGTGGGTTCGCCGTTGGGAATGGCCCGGCTGACCCGCTGGCTTCGCTCGGCATCGCGCCACGGTGCCAGCACCAGGCGCTCGGCCACCAGGTTGGCCACGCGCGCGCCGTAATCCTTGCGGACCATGTGCAGCATCATGTCCATGCCGGTTGCCGAGCCAGCCGAGGTGATGATGTCGCCGGTGTCGACGTACAGCACATCCTCGCGCACGTGGATGCGCGGGAAGTCGCGCGCCAGCGCTTCGGTGAGCCGCCAGTGGGTGGTGGCCTGGCGGCCATCGAGCAGGCCGGCCCAGGCCAGCACGAACGCGCCCGAGCAGATGGACGTGATGCGTGCGCCACGCGCGTGGGCGCGAATGAGCGCGTCCAGCAGGGCCTGCGGTGGGCGTTCAGTGGGCTCGCGCCAGCCGGGAATGACGATGATGTCGGCGTCGTCGATGGCATCGAGCGAGTAGGGCAGCTGCACCTGTGCGCTGCCCAACATGCGCAGTGCACCGGGTTCGCCGGCGCAGAGCTGGGTGCGGTACCAGGCCACGCCCAGTTCCGGGCGGATGGGGGCGAACAGGCCGACCGCGCACCCGAACTCGAACAGCCCCTGGCCGTGGCAGGCCACGATGGCGACGGTGGGCGCGGTCGGGTCGATGCTCATGGCTTGATGCTACCGAGGCGGCCGCAGTGCGCGCAGTGGCGTGCGGGCATGTGCAGATGCCCGCGAGGTATATGGCAGGCGTCGGATCCCGTCCGCAGGACGGGCTCTGACCCCGCAGACGCCCGGTGCGCGCACCGGGGTCAGAGCCCTTCCTGCGGAAGGGATCCGACCCCTGGCATCACCCCTTGCGTAAGGTCATTACCAGCGGTCATGTGGCTGGCCGGATATGACGGTTGGGTGACGCGATATCGGCTGTTGCGTCGTCGGCCGGGGTCTTTGAATGGAGGTGTGTCTCCGGCCCACCCCCACGAGCCCCCATGCCTGCCGCCCATTCGCCTGTCCTGAATTCCCTTGCTGTCCTCATTGCAGCCGCGCTGGCTGCTGCCACTGCCCATGCTGCCGAGGCAGATGCCCCCGCAGATGCGGCGACTGCCGCCTCTGCCAACCTCGCCGCATCTACTTTGGATGCAGTGGTGGTCACCGGCTCACGCTCCAGCACGCGCACGGTCAAGAACAGTTCCACGCCCATCGACGTGATCTCCGCCGAGGATCTGGCGGCTACCGGGCAGGCCAACCTGCTGGAAGCGCTGCAGCGCAGCCTGCCGTCGCTGAGCCAGATCGGTGGCTACCAGAGCGACCAGGAAAGCCTGATCCGCGGCTACCAGCTGCGCAACCTGTCGCCGGGCTACACGCTGGTGCTGGTGAATGGGAAGCGCCGCAATGCCAGCGCCTATGTCAGCGGTGCGAATGGTGGCGGCTATCCCGGCCATGCCTGGGCCGACCTCGCGCTGATTCCGGTGGCGGCCATCGACCATGTGGAAGTGCTGCGCGATGGTGCCTCCGCCATCTACGGCTCCGATGCCATCACCGGCGTGGTCAACGTCATCCTGAAGTCGCAGGCGCAGGGTGGCGATGTTTCGGTGGAAAGCGGGCAGAGCATCGACGGCGACGGCACGCGTACCAGCGTGCGCGCGAACGTCGGCCTGCCGTGGGGGGAGGATGGCTTCGTCAACCTGTCTGGCGAAACCACCCGCCAGCACCACGCCATCCGCACGCGGCGCTACATCGATGGCTACCTGAGCTATCCGGCAGTGGATGCCAACGGCAATCTGGTCGCGCTGCGGCCGAACAACCAGCTTCCCGCCGGTGCGACGCCGAACCCGGCCGAGGCCACGCGCGATGCCGAAGCCAACACCATCCTCAGTTCACCGTCGTATTCGCTGAAGTCCTTTGCACTGAACGCCGGCCACGGTCTGGGCGAGAACGCCCAGTTCTACGCCACGGCGACCGCCAGCGACCGCAGCGCGCAGGCGATCCAGAACTTCCGCCTGCCAGCGACGATCTTCACCACCTACAAGGCACCGAGCGTGCTGAGCGTGTGGCCCGACGGCTTCCTGCCGGTGCTGGAGACCAAGGAGAAGCAGTACACCGGCAGTGCCGGGGTGAAGGGCCAGCTGGCTGGCTGGGATTACGACGCCAGCCTGACCGGCAACCGCAGCACGGTGCGCACCTACACGCGCAACTCGGCCAACTTCTCGCTGCCGTACCCGGGCTCGCCCACCGACTTCTATGACGGCAAGCTGGATTACCAGCAGGGCATCGCGAACCTCGACCTGCGCCGCGGCTTCGACGTCGCGGCGCTGGCTTCACCGCTGGAAGTAAGTGCCGGTGCCGAGTACCAGCATGAACAGTACGAGCGCGGGGCAGGGCAGTGGGAGTCGTACACCGGTTTCGGTGCCGCCGCCTTCGTCGGCTACTCCACCGCCGATGTGGTGAAGGCCACGCGCAACAGCAAGGCGGTGTACGTGGGCGCGGCCAGCAACATCACCTCGCGCTGGTACCTGGATGCAGCCGCGCGCTGGGAAGATCATTCCGACTTCGGCAGTGTGTCGACCGCGCGCCTGACCACGCGCTTTGATTTCACCGATGCGCTGGGCGTCCGCGCGACAGTCAGCAACGGCTTCCATGCGCCCAGCCTGGGGGCACAGTTCTACCAAGCCACCGGCAGCTGCCCGTGCGGCACCACGCTGGTGGCACAGGTGTCATCGCCGGCGGCCGTTGCCCTCGGCGCGACGCCGCTGAAGCCGGAGAAAGCCACCAACTACAGCTTGGGCGTCACCTGGGACCCGAGCCCGGCCTTCCACCTGGCGGTGGATGCGTACCAGATCGACATCCGCGGCCAGCTGGGCCAGTCCAGCCAGATCGGCTACAACGCGCAGGACCCGGCCAACATCACCGACAACAGCGGCACGGTGCTGACCGCGGCGCAGAAGAGCACCATTGATGCGCTGCTGGGCACGGCCGGCATCAGCATCCTGCCCGGCGATGCGTTCTATGCCAGCTACTTCACCAACGTGGGCAACACCCGTACGCGCGGCGTCGAGCTGACCCTGGAAGCGAACCAGGACACCGCGTGGGGCAAGCTGCGCTGGACCTACGCGGCCAACGTCGGCCGCACCACCATCCAGAAGGTCAGCGACATTCCTGCCGCGCTGCAGGGCCTGCCGAACATCAACCTGCTGACGAAATCCAGCGAATACGCACTGCGCTTCCGCACGCCCAGCTACACGCAGGTGGCGGGCCTGGGCTGGCAGAACGGGCGCTGGCGCTCGAACCTGGACTTCACCTACTACGGCCCGATCAAGCGCCTGAACAACGGCGTGGAGTACAAGCAGCCGCCGGTCCTGGTGACCAATCTGTCCGGCGGCGTCAAGCTGGGCGGCGGCTGGAGCGCGGCGCTGGGCATCAACAACCTGTTCGACAAGCGCACCCGCAAGGTGCCCGAGTACGCGCGCAGCGCCAGCGACGTGGCCAGCATCGAGACCACCTGGGATACCGGCGATGTGCTGAGCACCGTGGGTGCGTTCTGGTACGGGCGGGTCAATTACCGGTTTTGATTGAAAGGAGCATTGCATGTCATCTGCATTGAACGTGGTTGCATTGATTGGTTCGCCGTCGAGTTCGGCGACGTCGCGGACGCTGCTGCTGGTGCGACACCTGCTGGACGCACTGCAGGAGCGCCTGCATGCCAGCGTGACGTTGGTGGAGCTGGCGCCGATCGCGCGCTCGCTGGGGCAGTCGCTGACGCGTGCCGAGGTTGAGCCGGCCGTTGAACAGGCACTGGCCACCGTGGAATCGGCGGATCTGCTGGTGGTGGCCACGCCGGTGTATCGCGGTTCCTACCCGGGGCTGTTCAAGCACCTGGTGGATTTCATCGAGCTGGAGGCGCTGGTCGACACGCCGGTGCTGCTGGCCGCCACCGGTGGCAGCGAACGCCATGCACTGGTGATCGACCACCAGCTGCGCCCGTTGTTCAGTTTCCTGCAGGCGCACACGCTGCCGATCGGGGTGTATGCCACGCCGGCGGATTTCGATGGCGCGCAGATCAACAGCGCTGCGCTGCAGGCGCGAATTGATCTCGCGGCCGAGCGTGCCGCTGGCCATCTGGCGGTGCAGGCAGTCGCTGCACCCGCGCCATTGCGGCGTATCGCGTGAGCGGCGAGCGCGCGGCATAACCGGCGGCGTTTTGCTTATGGCCAAGGCGCATCTGCGTGGCCGGATCTGACCGCCGATTGTCGCGCGATGGCGCAGATGCAGCGCCGGCCTTCTCTAGCATCGAAGACGAAGCGGCACTGCGGTGCCGGACCTGATGAGGACGACCCCGTGGCTGTAGACGCAACCCCCAAACCCATCCTGTTCCTGCTGGACCGCGAGTTCGAGGACGGCCAGCTGCCCGGGCAGCGCTTCTTCTGCCGCCACAGCCTGCTGCTGGAAGGCGCGCTGTCGAGCATCGATGGCCTGGATGCACACCTGGACGTGCGCCGGATCGGCTTTGCACGGCCGCGCCGCGAAGTGATTGCCGAGATCGGCGAACAGGACCAGTCGCTGCCCAAGCTGGTGCTGCCGCAGGGCGTGCACAGCGAACACGCCAACGGTGCCCACCTCGAGCGCCAGTACGTGTCCGGTGCCGAACCCATCCTGGCTGCCCTGAACGGGTTGCTCGGCATTCCCGTGGCCCATCCCTGAGCGAGGACGCGCGCATGAGCTACCTGATCAGCGTATTGGACAAGAGCCCGGTGGCCGACGGTGGCACGCCCGAGCAGGCACTGCGCAACAGCCTGCAGCTGGCGCAGCGTGCCGAACAACTCGGCTACCACCGCTACTGGTTCGCCGAACACCATGCCGCACCGACCCTGGCCAGCCCGGCGCCGGAAGTGCTGGCGGCGTGGGTGCTGGCGCAGACCCGGCGCATCCGCATCGGCAGCGGCGGGGTGATGCTGCGCCACTACGCACCGTACAAGGTGGCCGAAAACTTCAACCTGCTGGCAGCGCTGGCGCCGGGCCGCGTGGACCTGGGCGTGGGCAAGGCCCCCGGTGGGCTGCCGGCCTCGACCGCAGCTTTGGCCGCGGGTCGACCGTCCTTCGCCGACTTCGCCCAGCAGCTGCGTGATCTGGAAGGCTATCTGTCCGGCACGCAGGAAGACGCGCAGGCGCGGCCTGTGCCACACAGTGCACCCGAACGCTTCCTGCTGGGCGCCAGCCGGCAGAGCGCGCGACAGGCGGCCGAGCTCGGCTGGCGATTTGTGTATGCGGCGCATTTCGATGGCGATCCGACCCATATCGAGGCGGCCTTCGAGGCCTACCGCGCACTGTCCACGCAGCCGCCGCTGCTGGCCACGGTCGCCTTCGCAGCGCCCACGAGCGAAGCCGCTGCTCGCCACATCGGCGCACTGCGCGTCTACAAGCTGCACCTCGGCCCGGGCCAGACGGTGAACCTGCCCAGCCCGGAAGCGGCCGCCGAGTACGCGCGGCAGGTCGGGGTAAGCGATTTCCGCATCGAGGAAACCCGTCCCAGCGTGCTGTCCGGCGATGCCGCGCATGTGCGTGGCGAACTGGACGCATTGCACCGGCGCTTCGGCGTGGGTGAATTCATCCTCGACGCCCCCGTGGCCGACCTGGATGCCCGCCTGACATCCCTTGAACTGCTGTCGCCCGCGCCGCGCGCGGCGGTGGCCTGACCTGCAGGAGCGACCCCCATGAGCACCCCTCCGCGCCACATTCCGTTCGGCATCATGCTGCAGGGCCCCGGCAGCCACATGCATGCCTGGAAGCATCCCTCCAACCCGACCGACGCCAGCGTCAACCTGCAGTTCTACATCGACATCGCGCGCACCGCCGAGGACAACGGCATCGCGTTCGGCTTCGTGGCCGATGGCCTGTACATCAACGAGAAATCGATCCCGCACTTCCTCAACCGCTTCGAGCCGATTTCGCTGCTGTCCGCACTGGCGACCGCGACGAAGAAGATCGGCCTGGCCGGCACGCTGTCGACCTCCTACAGCGATCCGTTCACCGTCGCCCGCCAGTTCGCCTCGCTGGATCTGCTGAGCGGTGGCCGCGCCGGCTGGAACGTGGTGACGTCGCCACTGGAAGGCTCGGGCCGCAACTACGGACGCCCGCACCCGGAGCATGCGCTGCGTTACCAGATTGCCGATGAATACCTGGACGTGGTGCAGGGCCTGTGGGATTCGTGGGATGACGATGCCTTCGTGCGTGAGCGCGACAGCGGCACCTTCTTCGCACCGGAGAAATTCCGCCGCCTGGACCACAAGGGGAAGTTCTTCCAGGTGGAAGGCCCGTTGAACATCCAGCGCTCGCCGCAGGGGCAGCCGGTGATCTTCCAGGCAGGTTCGTCCGATGATGGCATCGCGCTGGCCGGCAAGTACGCCGATGCGGTGTTCACCCATTCGCCTTCGCTGGAAGAGACGCGTGCGTTTACCCAGAAGGTGAAGAATTCGGCCATCGCCCATGGCCGCAGCGGCAACGACGTGAAGATCTTCCCCGGCATCGGCCCCATCGTTGGTCATACGGCGGCCGAGGCCGAGGCCAAGTACCAGGCCATTGCCGCGCTGGCCAGCCTGGACGATGCGCTGGCCTATCTGGGGCGCTTCTTCGACCACCATGATTTCAGCCAGTACGACCCGGATGCGCCGTTCCCTGAGCTGGGCGACATCGGCAGCAACTCGTTCCGCTCCACCACCGACCGCATCAAGCAGGACGCCCGCGAGCAGGGCCTGACCCTGCGCCAGGTGGCACTGCAGGCGGTCAGCCCGCGGCCGAACTTCATCGGCACGCCGCAGCACGTGGCCGACGAACTGATCCGCTGGTTCGATGCCGGTGCCAGCGATGGCTTCATCCTGGGTTTTGCCGCGCAGCGCGAGGGCCTGGATGATTTCGTGAAGCTGGTGCTGCCGATTCTTCAGGCGCGTGGCTACCACCAGCGCGAGCTGCAGGGGCAGACCCTGCGCGACCATCTGGGCCTGCCGCGCAAGGCCAGCCGCCATGCGACCGACACCGAGCCGGCGCGGAAGGTGGGGTAGGACGATGAGCGGAGAACTGCCAATCGCCCCGGGCCACGCCCGCCGACACGATGAAACGATCGGTGTGCTGCCGCAGATCGCAGCACGCGCCGAAGAAGCCATCGCCCTGCGCCACGATCTGCACCGCCACCCCGAACTGGCGTTCGAGGAACATCGCACCAGCGCCCGCGTGGCCGAGCTGCTGCAGGAGTGGGGCTATGCGGTGACCACGGGCGTCGGTGGCACCGGCGTGGTGGGCACGCTGCAGCGCGGGCAGGGCAGCCGTCGCCTGGGCCTGCGCGCGGACATCGATGCACTGCCGATCCAGGAGGATTCCGGTCTGGCCTATGCCAGCCAGAACGAAGGGCTGATGCACGCCTGCGGGCATGATGGCCACACCGCCATCCTGCTGTCGGCGGCGCATTACCTGGCCCATCACGGGCGCATCGATGGCACCCTGCAGCTGGTGTTCCAGCCGGCCGAAGAGACCGGTTCGGGTGCCTCGAAGATGATCGAAGACGGCCTGTTCGAGCGCTTCCCGGTGGATGCCATCTATGGCCTGCACAACTGGCCGGGCGTGCCGGTGGGGCACTTCGGCTTCGTCGATGGGCCGGCGATGGCATCGGTGGACTGGGCGCGGCTGAAGGTGATCGGCAAGGGCGGCCACGGCGCAGAGCCGCAGGGCAGCGTCGACCCGATCCTGGTTGCCGCGCACATCATCACTGCGCTGCAGAGCGTGGTCTCGCGCAACGTGGATCCGCGGCAGATGGGCGTGGTCACCGTGGGCTCGATCCACGGCGGGCAGGCGGCCAACGTGATTCCCGACGTGGTGGAGCTGAAGCTGACCGTGCGCGCCTACCTGCCGGAAGTGCGCGACATCCTGCGCCGCCGGGTGACCGACATTGCCGAGCAGACCGCCGCTGCGTTCGGTGCGCGTGCCGAGATCGAATTCCCGCGCGGCTTCCCCAGCGTCATCAATCATCCGCAGGAGACCGCCTACATCCGCGAGGTCGCGCGGCAGGGCTTTGGTGAGGCGCAGGTGGTGCGGGCGTTCGCGCCGCGTACGGCCAGCGAGGACTTCGCCTTCCTGCTGCAGGCGCGGCCCGGCAGTTTGGTATTCGTCGGCAACGGCGACAGCGCGCCGCTGCACAGCCCGCGCTACGTGTTCAACGACGCAGCCATCGCCCCGGCAGCCAGCCTGTGGGCGCGCCTGGCCGAGCACTACCTGGTGGAGGACGCGGCATGAGCGTGCAGTTCGACAACGAGCGTTTCCTCTACACCTCGGTGGATGATCCACTGGCGCGGCCGCTGTTCGATGGCCTGGAGCAGGAGTACGACAGCCGCTACGCCGATGTGCGCGGACGCGTCGGCGGGAGTGCACGCGAGGAGCTGCAGCGCTACCCGGCGCAGGCGTTTGCCGCACCGGTGGGGGCCTTCGTGCTTCTGCTGCGCGATGGCGTCGCCATCTCCGGCGGCGCCTTCATGCCGCACCGCGACGCGGACACCGCCGAGTTCAAGCGGATCTGGACGCTGCCCGGCCTGCGCCGGCAGGGCATCGCCCGCCGCGTGCTGCAGGAGCTGGAAGACCAGGCCACTCGCCAGGGCTATCGCCGCGTGTTCCTGACCACCGGCTTCCGCCAGCCCGAGGCGGTGGGCCTGTACCTCAGCCATGGCTACACCGCGCTGTTCGATCTGAACGCGGACCCGGAGTCCATCGCCCATCTGCCATTCGAGAAACACCTGCACGCGTCGGCGCCGTTGCCGGCGGCCAGTGCTGTACTGCTGCACGGAGCCCATGCATGAGCACGCCTTCCACCGCGCTGGAGGGCATCGCCGCCCGCCCGGTAACCGCGTCCGCACCGGCCTTGAAGATCGTACCGGCGCGGCACCCGCTGCAGACCGTCGGTACGGTGCTGGCTCTGGCGCTGATACTGATCGGGCTGCAGTCGGTGCTGGGCAACCCGCGCTGGGGCTGGGGCACGTTCGCCGAATGGTTCTTCGCGCGCCCGGTGCTGGAAGGGCTCGGCCGCACCCTGCTGCTGACCGCGCTGGGCACCGGCCTGGGCTTCGCGCTCGGCACGCTGCTCGCCTTGGCCCGCGTCTCCGGCTCGCCGCTGCTGTCGGCGGTGTCATGGGGGTACGTGTGGTTGTTCCGTTCAATTCCGCTGCTGGTGCTGTTGCTGCTGCTGAACAACCTCGGCTATCTCTACAGCACCATCGAACTGGGCGTGCCGTTCACCGGCATCAGCCTGTTCTCGTACCCGACCACGCAGCTGATCGGTGTGTTCACCGCGGCGGTGCTGGGCCTGACGTTGAACCAGGCGGCGTTCTCGGCCGAAGTGATCCGTGGCGGTATCCTCTCGGTCGACCATGGGCAGTACGAAGCCGCCGAGGCGCTGGGCCTGCCGCGCGGTCGCCAGGTACGCCGCATCATCCTGCCGCAGGCAATGCGCTCGATCCTGCCGGCGGCCTTCAACGATGTGATCGGCCTGGCCAAGAGCACGTCGGTAGTCTACGTGCTGGCGTTGCCGGAGCTGTTCTACACCGTGCAGGTGATCTACCGGCGCAATCTGGAAGTGGTGCCGCTGCTGATGGTGGCCACGGTCTGGTACCTGGTCATTCTCACCGTGCTGTCGCTGCTGCAGCGGCGGGTGGAGCAGCGTTTCGCGCGTGGCCAGCTGCAGCGCGAGCGCAGCATCTCGCGGGTGTCCTCACCGGTAAGGCCCGCAGCGCAGGGGGAACCGCGCGTGGCCAGCCGACCGCGTGTCGCGGCCCAGGTCGAGCCCGGGCAGGGCGCCGCGGTGGCGCTGCACGGTGTCGGCAAGGTGTTCGGCGAACAGACGGTGCTGGAGGATGTGAACCTTGAGCTGCGCGCCGGCAGCGTGACCGTGCTGATTGGTCCTTCGGGCGCGGGCAAGTCGACCCTGCTGCGGTTGATCAACCATCTCGAGCGCGCCGACGGTGGCTATGTGGCCGTGGGCGGGCAGCTGATCGGCTACCGCCGCGACGGGGACACGCTGTACGAGCTGCCCGAGAGCGAGATCCGCCGCCGACGTGCCGGGGTCGGCATGGTGTTCCAGGGCTTCAACCTGTTCCCGCACCTGACCGCGCTGGAAAACATCATCGAGGCGCCGATCGCCGTGCGTGGCCTGCCGCGTGCGCAGGCCGAGCAGCAGGCGCGCGACCTGCTGCAGCGTGTCGGCCTGGCCGACAAGGCCGATGCCTTCCCGCGGCAGCTGTCCGGTGGCCAGCAGCAGCGCATTGCCATTGCCCGTGCGCTGGCCCTGCAGCCGAAGGTACTGCTGTTCGATGAGCCGACCTCGGCACTGGACCCGGAACTGGTGGCCGAAGTGCTGAGCGTGATCGAGGAGCTGGCCAGCTCCGGCACCACCCTTGTGATCGTCACCCACGAACTGAGCTTCGCCCGGCGCGTGGCCGACACCGTGGTGATGATGGACCAGGGCCGGGTGATCGAGCAGGGCAGCCCCGAGGCGCTGTTCGAGCGGCCGCGCCAGCAACGCACGGCCGATTTTCTGGCCAAGACCCTGTAACCCGAGGACTTCCATGAGCCCTGCAGCATCCCGCGGTCCCTCGCGCAGCACCCTGTTGATCGGCGCTGTGCTGGTCATCGGCATCGCCGGCATCGTTTACTCCCGCGTGCGCGCGCCCGCTGATGCGCCTGCCGCCAGTGTGACCCTGGCCGGTGCCGATGCGCCTGCGCTGACCGGCACGCCCGACCCGAAGGCGCAGGCGTTGATTCCGGCGGGCTACCGTTTCGTGACCCCCGGTGTGCTGACCGTGGCAACCCATCCGGCGCAGCTGCCGCTGGCCGACTACGGTGCCGACAGCAAGCAGGTGGTGGGTGTCGAGCCGGACATCGCCAAGCTGATCGCCGATGGCCTGGGCCTGAAGCTGGTGCTGGTGCCGGTGGCATGGCCGGATTGGCCGCTGGGGCTGGAATCCGGCAAGTACGATGCGGTGCTGTCCAATGTGACGGTGACCGAGGAGCGCAAGAAGAAGTTCGACTTCTCCAGCTACCGGTTCGACCTGCTGGGCATCTACACCCGCACCGACGGGCCGATCCAGAAGATCGAGAAGCCGGCCGACGTGGCCGGGCTGAAGGTGGTGGTCGGGGCGAGCACCAACCAGGACCAGATCCTGCGGCACTGGGACCAGCAGAACATCGCCGCCGGCCTGAAGCCGGTGGAGTACCAGTACTTCGACGATGCCGTGGTGGGGCGGCTGGCGGTGATCACCGGCCGCGCCGATGTGTCGTTCGAGCCGAACGCCACGGGTGCGTACTCCGCACGCGACGGCAAGGTGCGCCGGGTGGGGCTGTTCCCCGGTGGCTGGCCGGATGCCGCGGCGATCTCGGCGACCACCCGCAAGGGCAGCGGCCTGGCCGATGCGATCACCGCAGCGTTGAACACGCAGATCCGCAGCGGCACCTATGCGCAGGCCCTGGCGCGCTGGAACCTGGCCGAGGAAGCCGTGCCGCAGTCGCAGACCAATCCGCCGGGTTTGCCGGATCTGTGACCACGCTTGATGGCCGTCGACCGTCCTTGCTTTGGTAGCCGTCGACCTTGGTCTACGCAGAGCGCCAACCAAGGTTGGGATCTACCAGAGCGGCAGAGCGCCAACCAGGGTTGGCCTCTACAGGGCTGCCAAACGCTCCCGCAGCCATCGATGCGCGGGATCGCGGTGCACGCGCTCGTGCCAGAACAGCATCATCTCGAATCCCGGCACGTCGATCGGTGCCTCCACCGCCTTCAACGCAGGGTCAGCCTCCACCAGGCGCGAAGGCATCATCGCGACCAGGTCGGTGCGTAGCAGGGCACTGCGCAGGAACAGGAAGTGCGGCACGGACAGCACGACCTCGCGGCGGGCGCCGACATGCGCCAGCGCGCTGTCCGTGTTGCCGTGGAAGCCGCCGCCATCGGGGGACACGATCGCGTGCTGCAACGCGCAGAACTGCTTCAGCGTCGGCCGTCGCTTCAATTTTGGATGGTCGCGCCGGCCAGCAAGGACATACCGTTCCTGGAACAGCGGACGCTGGTGCAGTGACGGCGGCGCTTCAGACGCAATGTGGATGGCAACGTCGATCTCACCACGCTCGCCCTGCGCCACCATCTGCGCCGGCGCCAGGCTGAGCACCGCCAGGCGTGTGCCCGGCGCGGCATCGCGGATCGCGGGGAGTGCAGGTAGCACAACGGTGGATTCGCCGAAGTCCGACGCCATGATCCGCCAGGTCTGCTGTGCACGGGCAGGATCGAACGCCTGCACCGGCGCGACGGTGCGCCGGACCGCTTCCAGTGCTTCGGCCAGCGGCTCGCGCAGCGCCTCGGCGCGGGCCGTACAGCGCATGCCGCGCGAACCCGGCAGCAGCAGCGGGTCATCAAACAAGTCACGCAGCCGCGCCAGCTGGATGCTGACGGTGGGCTGGGCCAGGTGCAGGCGTTCGGCCGCGCGGGTCACGTTCTGTTCTTCCAGTAGCGCCTGCAGGGTCACCAGCAGGTTGAGGTCGATGCGACGCAGGATATTGTCCATGGCAATGGGGGCAATTGCGGGAATTCATTTCAACTATAGCGTGATGCTGCCTATCGTCATCGGCATTCCCTGATCTGGTGATCCATGAACGTTCTGCTTGTCTACGCCCATCCCGAACCCACCTCGCTCAACGGCACGCTGAAGGACTTCGCCGTGCAGCGCCTGCAGGCGGCAGGACATACCGTGCAGGTGTCAGACCTGTACGCCATGCGCTGGAAGGCGCCGATCGATGGCGATGACCATCCGGGGCGCGATCCGCAGCGCCCCTTCCATGCCTCGCTGGATTCGCGCGAGGCCTATGCCAATGGCCGGCAGAGTGCCGACATCGCCGGCGAACAGGACAAGCTGCGATGGGCCGATGCGGTCATCCTGCAGTTCCCGTTGTGGTGGTTCTCGATGCCGGCGATCCTCAAGGGCTGGGTCGACCGGGTCTATGCCTATGGCTTCGCCTATGGCGTGGGTGAGCATTCGGACCGGCACTGGGGCGACCGCTATGGCGAGGGCGCGATGGCCGGCAAGCGCGCGATGCTGGTGGTGACCACCGGTGGCTGGGAGTCGCACTACGCCGCCCGCGGCATCAACGGTCCGATCGATGATCTGCTGTTCCCGATCCAGCACGGGATCCTGTTCTATCCCGGTTTCGATGTGCTGCCGCCCCACGTGATCTACCGCAGCAGCAAGGTGGGCGAGCAGAACGTGGCGGACGTGCTTGAAGGGCTGGGCAGGCGATTGGATGGCCTGGCCACTGACGCGGTGATTCCGTACCGGCGGCAGAACGCAGGGGACTACCTGATTCCGTCGCTGGAGCTGCGGTCGGGTCTGGCCGAAGGAGCTGAGGGTCTTGGGATTCACCAGCACGGGTGATCGCCTTCGGGCGCCCTGGTAGCCGTCGACCTTGGTCGACGGAGAGCGCCAACCAAGGTTGGCAGCTACCAAAGCGCGGGCGGCTATCGCTCTGTCAGTCGTCGACCTTGGTCGACGGAAGGCGCCAACCAAGGTTGGCAGCTACCTGGGTTCAACGTGAGGCTTCCCACCATCGCGTACCCGCCACAGGCGCCTGCATGTCCAGCGCCTGGCCGATGATCGGCGTAGCCACGGGCACGTTCTTCGCCGCCGCCAGCGCGGTGATCCGCTCGAACGGCTGCTGCCATGCGTGGAGGGCCAGGTCGAAGGTGCCGTTGTGGATCGGCAGCAGCCACTTGCCGCGCAGGTCGAGGTGCGCCTGCAGGGTCTGCTCGGGCTGCATGTGCACGAAGGCCCAGCGTTTGTCGTAGGCGCCGGTCTCGATCATGGTCAGGTCGAACGGGCCGTACTTCTCGCCGATGGCCTTGAAGCCGTCGAAATAGCCGGTGTCGCCGCTGAAGAAGACGCGGAAATCGCCGTCCTGGATCACCCACGAGGCCCACAGGCTGCGATCGCTGTCACCGAGGCCGCGGCCGGAGAAGTGTTGACCCGGCGTTGCGGTCAGGCGCAGTCCGTTGGCCTCGGTCGACTGCCACCAGTCCAGCTGCTCGACCTTTGCCGCATCCACGCCCCAGGCAATCAACTGGTCGCCCACGCCCAGCGGCGCGATGAAGCGCGCGGTCTTGCCGGCCAGCTGCATCACCGCGGCATGGTCCAGATGGTCGTAATGGTTGTGCGAGAGGATCACGCCTGCGATCGGCGGCAGGTCTTCAATGCTGATCGGCGGTGCGTGGAAGCGTGCCGGGCCCATCCACTGCACCGGCGAGGCACGCTCGGAGAACACCGGGTCGGTCAGCCAGTACTGGCCGCGCAGCTTCAGCAGGATCGTGGAGTGGCCAAGCCGGAACAGGGTGCGGTCCGGTGCGGCGTCCAAGGTGGCACGGTCCAGCGCCTGCACCGGGATCGGGTCGGTCGGCACGGTGCCCTTGGGCCGGTTGAACAGGAAGGTCCACCACAGCTCGACGCCCGCACGCAGGCCCATCGCCGGTTTCGGCAGGACATTCTGGAACCGGCCATCACGGTACTGCGGAGAATCAGGGAAGTCGGGCAGGGACCACGACTTGCAGAAGGTATAGGCGGTCACGGCAAGGGTTCCGATCAGGAGGATGAGGAGCAGGCGCTTCATCGGGGACGTCCGCTGGGTACACTGCACAGTGTAGTTTCCGATTTCAGGAAAGTACACTGGTCGGTGTAAAATATGCGCATCCGTTCAGTTTCCTGGTTCCCTGCCATGTCCCGTGCCCCGCAACGCCTGACCGACCGCAAACGCGAAGCCATCGTGCGCGCGGCCGTGGAGGAGTTCCGCAGCGCCGGCTACGAGGCGACCAGCATGGACCGCATCGCGGCGGCGGCCGGCGTGTCCAAGCGCACGGTCTACAACCATTTCCCCAGCAAGGAAGAGCTGTTCGGCCACATCCTCGAAGAGCTGTGGGAAAGCAGCATGGCCGCCGTCGAGCTGCCGTACCGCGCCGACCAGCCGCTCGACGTGCAGCTGCTGCAGCTGCTCGGGCAGAAGCTTGACCTGCTGGGCGATGCCAACTTCATCGACCTGGCGCGTGTGGCAATGGCCGAGATCATCCATTCGCCCGAGCGTGCGCAGGCGATTGTCTGCCGCATGGGCGAAAAGGAAGGTGGCGTGAGCGCATGGATCCGCGCCGCCATCGCCGATGGACGCCTGCGTGAGGTCGATCCGGAATTCGCCGACCACCAGCTGCAGGGCCTGGTGAAGGGCTTCGCGTTCTGGCCGCAGGTCACCATGGGCCAGCCGCCGCTGGGCCCGGTCGAACGGCGCAAGGTCGCCGAATCGGCGGTGGCGATGTTCCTGGGGTTCTACGCGCGCTGAGCCCACGCGGCAGCGAGGTGATCTGATTCTGCGCATCGTGCAGCGATAGCGGCGCGGCGCACAGCCGCGGCGTGCGCGTGCGGTCGTTAGGCTGTGTGCACGCATTCCGCGCTGATCCGATCCGCTGCTGCCAGCACGCCGCCAGCCTGTCGT
The DNA here is from genome assembly GCF_016624625.1 of Stenotrophomonas sp. S41. Classification (NCBI taxonomy): domain Bacteria; kingdom Pseudomonadati; phylum Pseudomonadota; class Gammaproteobacteria; order Lysobacterales; family Lysobacteraceae; genus Stenotrophomonas; species Stenotrophomonas sp. S41. Next base: position 53,151 of record NZ_JACVTV010000016.1, read on the forward strand.
GTGGGTCGCAACTGGAGATCCCCCATGACCGACGTGGCGACCCCGCCACCGGCCGGCGCACCACCGTCCGGTGGTTTCCTCGGCCTGATGAAGATGTCCCCGGGCCTGCTCGGCCTGGCCGCCCTCACCGCCATCGCTTCGGCCGCCTTGAGCGTTGCGCCGTTCTGGTGCCTGTACCGCGTGGTGCAGCAGCTGCTGTCCAGCACGCCGGACGCGCAGGTGATCCGCCAGTCGCTGGCCTGGGCCCTGGCTCTGCTGGCACTGCGCTGGGCGCTGATGGCCGTCAGCCATGTGCTCGCCCACCGCGGCGCGTTCTCGGTGCAGCACCGCGTGCGCGTGGCGATGGCACGACGGCTGGGCGAGGTGCCGATGTCCTTCTTCGCCCAGCGCGGCAGCGGCAGCCTGCGACGCACGCTCAACGACGATGTCAACGCGATGGAGGGCTTCCTCGCCCACATGCTGCCCGATGCAGCCGCCGCGGCGATGGTGCCGCTGGCTGCACTGGTCCTGCTGTTCGCGGCTGACTGGCGCCTGGCGCTGGCCTCGCTCACGCCGTTGCCGGTGGCCGTGGCCATCCAGTGGTGGCTGATGTCGCGCTCGGGCGCGCGCATGATGGAATGGAGCGCGCTGCAGAAACGCATCGCCGACCGTGTAGGTGAGTACGTGCGCGGCGTGCACGTGGTGAAGGCCTTCGGCCTGTCCGCGCGTTCCTTCGGCGAGCTGGCCGATGCCATCCGCGGTGCAGTGGCCTGGGTGGCCGACTACGCACGGGTCAGTGCCAGCGGCTGGGTGCTGTTCGTCGGCCTGCTCACCGCCAACGTGGTGGTGATCGCGCCGCTCGGCGCGTGGCTGCTGATGCGCGGTTCGTTGGACCTGGCGACCTGGGTGCTGTTCCTGCTCGTGGCGCCGGTGGTGCTGGCGCCGTTGCTGCGGCTGACCTACGCGCTGGGCGAACAGATGCACCGCGTTGCGTCGCTCAAGCGCATCGAGGCGCTGCTGCACGCACCGGCGCTGTCCGAACCGTTGAACCCGCAGCAGCCCCCGGCACCGCATGCCCTGGCTTTCGTCGGGGTGAGCCATCGCTATGGTGAAAAGCCGGCGCTGCAGCGGGTCAGCTTCCGTGCTGAAGCCGGCCGCACCACTGCGCTGGTGGGGGCGTCCGGTTCTGGCAAGAGCACCTTGCTGCGCCTGCTGCCTCGCCTGTACGACGTGCAGGAAGGCGCGGTCAGTGTCGGCGATGTCGACGTGCGTGGCTGGTCGCTCGATGTGCTGCTCGCACAGATGTCGGTGGTGCTGCAGGACGTGCACCTGTTCCATGGCACGGTGCGCGACAACCTGCTGCTGGCGCGCCCGCAGGCCGATGAGGCCGCGCTGGTCGCCGCAGCCAAGGCGGCACGCGCTCATGACTTCATCATGGCCCTGCCACAGGGCTACGACACGCCGCTGGGCGAGCGGGGCACGCGCCTGTCCGGCGGCGAGCGCCAGCGCCTGTCCATCGCCCGCGCGCTGCTGAAGGACGCGCCGGTTCTGCTGCTGGACGAGGCCACCTCGCACGCCGATGCCGAGAACGCCGGCTTGATCCGCGAGGCGCTGAAGGCGGTCTGCGCCGGGCGCACCGCGCTGATGGTCGCCCACCACCTGGACAGCGTGGTCGATGCGGACCACATCGTGGTGATGGACGGCGGCGAGGTGGCAGGGCAGGGCACGCACGACGAGCTGATCGCCGGCTGCGTGGCGTATCAGCAACTGTGGAAAGATTACAGCGCCGCCAGTGCCTGGAGCCTGGGCGCGGAAGGAGGTGCGGCATGATCCGCGAACTGGTGCAGTCCGGCTACAAACTGTCGGGCACACGCGATGCGCGGCTGACGCGCGGGCTTGTGTGGTCGGCCATCGAAGGCCTGTTCGCAGCGGCGCCGTATCCGCTGCTCTACCTGCTGCTGCGCGATGCGTTCACCGGCCAGCTGCAGGGCCCGCGCATCGCCTGGCTGGCGGCGGGCATGGCGCTGTGCGTGGTGCTGCGCATCGTGGCCGGTTCGCGCGGCATGCCCCTGGTGTTCACTGGTGCCTACGCGCTGATGGGCGAGGCGCGGCTGCGCATTGCCGACCACCTGCGGCGCCTGCCGATGGGCTGGTTCACCCGCCAGCGCGGCGGTGACCTGGCCGCCCGCCTGACCTCGGACCTGGAGCTGGTGGAAAACCTATGGTCGCATTTCCTCGGCGTGTTCGTTGCCGGGGTGGCGATGCCGTCGGGCCTGCTGGTGTTCCTGGCATGGCTGGACTGGCGGCTGGCGCTGGTGGTGGCCGCCACGGTGCCGGTGGCGGTGCTGGCGCTGATGATCGCGCAATGGAAGGCCGGTGCGGCCGGCGTGCGGGTAATGGAAGCCAGTGCCACCGCCAATGCCGAACTGCAGGACTACCTGCAGGGCATCGCCACGATCCGCAGTTCCGGTCGCTTCGGCCAGGCATGGGCGCGCCTGCAATCGGCGCTGGATGAGCAGCACCGTGCGGTGATCGAGGTGGAGTCGCGGCCGGCGCCGTGGGTGGCGGCCTATGGTTTCGTGCTGGAAACCGGCTTCGTGCTGCTGGCCGTGGCGGGTGTGTGGCTGTCCGCACAGGGCCGCCTGCCGGTGGCCAGCCTGGTCGCGTTCCTGGTGTTGGCCGCGCCGCTGTACCGGCAGCTGTTCGACCTCGGCCTGTCGGTGCTGCTGCTGCGCTTCGGCCGCCGCGCCCTGGCCCGCATCGAGCAGTTGCTGGAGGTGGACGCGCTGGCCGAGCCGACGTCGGCGCTGTCGCCGGCCGGGCAGGACATCGAACTGCGCAACGTGCATTTCAGTTACGACGGTGAAAGTGGACCGGCACTGCAGGGCATCAGCACGGTGCTGCCGGCGCGCCGCCTGACGGCCGTGGTCGGGCCAAGCGGTTCGGGCAAGAGCACGCTGGTACACCTGATCGCACGGCTGTGGGAAGTCGACGAGGGCGCGATCCTGCTGGGCGGCACCGACCTGCGCGAGATCGGCACCGACGCGCTGCATGGGCAGGTGGCGATGGTGTTCCAGGACGTGGTGCTGTTCTCCGGCAGCGTGCTGGACAACCTGCGCATCGGCCGCATCGATGCCAGCCGCGAACAGGTGCAGGAGGCCGCGCGGCGCGCGCAGGCGCATGAGTTCATCATGGCGTTGCCGCAGGGCTACGACACCCTGCTGGATGAAGGCGGCGCATCGCTGTCCGGCGGTGAGCGGCAGCGCATTTCGATCGCCCGTGCGCTGCTGAAGGATGCCCCGGTGCTGCTGCTGGACGAGGCGACGGCCAGCGTCGATCCGACCGCCGAAGTGCAGATCCGCCGGGCGATGAGCGAGCTGGCGACCGGGCGCACCGTGGTGGTCATCGCGCACCGCCTGCAGAGCGTCCGGCACGCCGACCACATCGTGGTGCTGGAGCAGGGCAGGCTGGTGGAGCAGGGCAGACACGAGTCGTTGTGCATGGCCGGGGGTACCTACGCACGCCTGTGGGCGGCGCAACAGGCGGGTTGAGTCGCGGGTCCGCCTGAATCGATCCGCTCCGCACGCCGGGGCGGATCTTTTATTTGAGCGAACGTTCGTTCATTGTTTGGGCATGAGCCGTGACGAACAGAACCAGCAGCGTGCCGCCCACATCCTGCAGGCTGCCCTGCAGTGCTTCGTGGAGCGAGGCTTCCATCAGGCCAGCATGCGTGACATCGCGCAGGCGGCCGGGGTCAGCCTGGGCAACCTGTACAACCACTTTCCGGGCAAGCAGGCGCTGATCCTGGCCGCGGCAGAACTGGAACAGGAGGCGCTGCAGCCCCTGCTGCAGCAGCTGCAGGAAAGCGAGGGCCAGCGTGAGCAGGTGCAGGCTTCGCTGCACGCCTTCGATGCCCTGTGCCGCGAGCCGCAGTGGGCGGTACTCAGCGTCGAAGTGCTGGCCGAGTGTGCGCGCAACCCGGATGTGGCGCGCGCCTTCGCAAACAACCGCGCGCGCCTGCAGCACGCACTGGCCGATGCCCTGCAGGCGCTGGCCCAGCGCGAGCGGCGGCGTCCTGCGCTGCCAGCCATGCTGCAGGCACAGGTGATGCTGGATGCCATCGAGAGCGCGGCACTGCGCGCGGGCCTGGGGCAGATGGCGGAGACGCATGCGGGCTCGGTCGAGGTGCTGGCCCCCGCGCTGCTGGCGGCACTGATGGGCGCGCGCGGGTGACTGCAGCGGCAGGGCGCCTGCACGGGCTGGACCTCGCACGCTATCTCGCGCTGTCCGGCATGGTGCTGGTGAACTTCCGGCTGGCGATGGGGGCCGGCGATGCGCACGGGGGGTTGGGCAGCCTGTTCCGGTTGCTGGAAGGCAAGGCATCGGCCACCTTCGTGACGCTGGCCGGGCTCGGCCTGGTGCTGGCGAGCCAGCGTCAGCCTGCGTGGAGCGCGATCGGGCAGGCCTGGCGTCGCGCCATCGTGCTGGCCGTGCTTGGGCTGCTCAACCTGACCGTATTTCCGGCCGACATCCTGCATTACTACGCGCTGTACTTCGTACTGGGTGCACTGTGGCTGCGCGCGCCGCGGTGGCTGTTGCTGGTGAGTATCCTCGTGCTTGCTGCGGTCTCGTTCTTCGCACTGCTGCACTGGGATTACAGCGAAGGCTGGGACTGGCGCACGCTGCACTATGCCGGGCTGTGGGAGTGGCGCGGGGCGATGCGCAACCTGTGGTTCAACGGTTTCCATCCGGTCTCGCCCTGGTTCTGCTTCTTCCTGCTGGGCATGCTGCTGGCGCGGCTGGACCTTGCCCGGCCGCGCGCGCAGGCCGGGCTGGTGCTGAGCGGTGCAGTCCTGTTGGCCTGCGGTCATGGCCTGCAGCAGTGGGGGCAGCACCATGCGCTTGCACTGTGGCTGGGAACCCAGCCCATGCCGCCCGGCCCGGCGTATCTGCTGGCAGGTGCGGGTGCGGCCTGCGTGGTCATCGGCAGCTGCCTGTGGCTGGTCGAGCGCTGGCCCGATGTTCACTGGCATCCCTTCACCGCAGCAGGGCGCATGACGCTGACGCTGTACGTGGCGCACATCCTGTTGGGAATGGGCGCACTGGAAGCGATGGGCGTGCTGGATTCCGCCGCGGGCCTGCCTGCCGTGGTGGTCGCGGCGCTGGCGTTCGTTGTTCCTGCGACCGCGTTGGCAGCGTGGTGGTCGGCACGCTACCGGCGCGGTCCGCTGGAAGCGCTGATGCACCGCGTGATCCGCTAGACCGTGTCGCGCAGTGATGCAATGTTGTGACGGGATCGCCATCGAACCGCCTTGGCCATCTGCGACACTGCGTCAGGATTCCACGGCAAGACCGCCTTATGTCCTTCGCGTCGGCGCAGCAGATCAATGAAGTACTGCAGCAGTCCTACGGCATCACCGCCACCGCGGTGGTCCCGCGCGTGGTGGGTGCCGACGCCAACGCGAGCGTGTTCCGCATCGATGCGCGCGGCAGCCAGTGGTGGTTGAAGTGCCGCAGCTACCAGGTGGCGCCGCAGGTGTGGGACGGTCTGCACTGGCTGCGCGGCACGCTGGGCATCGAGGAGATCGTGGCACCGTGGCCGGCCATGACCGGTGGTGCGTCGGTGCAGCGCTGGGGCCTGCAGTTCACGCTGTTCCCGTATATCGAAGGGCAGTCCGGTTTCGAAGCGCCGTTGAGTGCGGCGCAATGGCAGCGTCTGGGTCAAATTCTCCGCCGCCTGCACACGGCGCAGCTGCCGGAGGCGCTGGCCGAAGGACTGCCGCGGCAATCGCTGTGCTGCGAGGCACTTGAGATGGTAGGGCACTGGCTGCAGCAACCGGCGGCATTGCCCGCCGCGCAGGATCGCTGGGGGCGTGCCTTCCACGCGGTGTGGGCGCGACAGCGCGTGCGCATCACCGCGCTGCACCAGCGTGCGTTGGCGCTGCAGCAGGCGCTGGCCGAGCGTGAGCCGCTGCTGCATCCCTGCCATACCGATCTGCACGCGGGGAACCTGCTGATGGGGCACGACGGGGCGCTGCACCTGATCGACTGGGACGGTCTGTCACTGGCGCCGCGCGAGCGCGACCTGATGTTCGTCGGGGCAGCAGTGGGTGGCCGCTGGGGGCGCGAGCGCCCGCAGGGGTTTGCCGAGGGGTATGGCGATGACCTGGGCGATGCGCAGTGGATCGCGTGGTATCGGCATGTGCGCATCCTGGAGGATCTGGTGGCGTTCCAGCAGATGCTGATGGGCGTGGAGGGCGGTTACCGGCCGCCGCAGCAGCGGCGGCAGGCGCTGCATCATCTGGGGGAGTTGTTCGCGCCGGGGAATGTTTTCTGCGCGGCCGAACGGGCCTACAGCGCGGTGTAGGGGTTTCTGCAGGGCTTGCAGCCCTGCACCTGCTCAATGCAACGGCGACGTCAACTGCAACGGCAACTGCAAAAGCGTGCTTTCCGTGGGTTGGCGGGGTGGGTCCGGTTGAGGGGGACGCCGTAAATACGTCCATGTAGCAACTGTGTTGTTGGAGGGGCTCAGGCCCTCCCGGCAGACGGGCACGGTAGTGCCGGCCGCTGGCCGGCAGCCTCTGAGGAT